>CAYYDL010000807.1:0-2872 GCA_964470545.1 uncultured Hyphomicrobium sp.
GGGCAATCTTCTGTCTCTTGGCCGGGAGCATCGCGAACTCCGGATGACGCTGACACCGGTGAATTATATTTCGGCGCTTGTGACCTATCTGCGAGGTCAAGAGCGAAAGCGCTTCAAGACAGTCGCGCCTTACGGCGAGGATGCGCATCAGATGGCATCCGGAAGCTCGCGCAAATCGCTGTTCGTCGTCGTGGTGGGTGAAACGGCGCGTGCGGATCACTTCGCGCTCAACGGCTACTTGCGGCCGACAAATCCCGGACTCTCGAAGATTGCCGATCTCATAAACTATCCGAATGCCTACTCGTGTGGGACGGATACGGCGCAGTCGGTGCCATGCATGTTTTCCGGGCTCAGCCGCAAGAATTTCACGAACGCAAAGGCCGAAGGTCAAGAAAACCTTCTCGACATTCTGCAGCGCGCGGGCATCGATGTCGTGTGGCGCGAAAACCAAGCGGGCTGCAAAGGCGTCTGCGCGCGAGTCAAGACGGAGACCCTCACGGGACATAAGGTTCCGACGTTTTTTCCCAGCAGCGAAAATTACGATGACATTCTGATCGATGGTCTTGAAAAGAGAATTGGTTCGCTCCGGAACAACACCGTCATCGTACTGCACATGATGGGGAGCCACGGCCCGGCGTATTGGAAGCGCTATCCGCCTCAATTTGAAACTTTCACGCCAGCCTGCAAGGATGCGCAATTCAGCCGCTGTGAGCTTCCGACGATCATCAACGCCTACGACAATACGATCGTCTATTCCGATCACGTACTGACGCGGCTCATCAGCGTTCTTTCAGGCGCTGCGAACCAAGGCGTTGACGCGGGGATGCTCTACGTCTCCGATCATGGGGAAAGCCTCGGAGAGCACGGCATGTACCTTCATGGCATGCCTTACGCGCTCGCGCCGGAAGCACAGATTCACGTGCCGATGGTTGCCTGGCTTTCGCCCTCGATGCGGGACTCGCGTGGCATCACGCCAAGCTGCCTATCGAGCCGCACGCATGAGCGCGTGAGCCAAGATAATCTTTTCCATTCGGTTCTCGGCATCATGCAGGTTGAGACACGCGCTTACGACCGCTCGCTTGATCTTTTTGCATCGTGTCGAAAGCCCGCTTCGTGACCTTGGCTGGCCTCCATAACGAAATAACGTAGCGTGGCAGGGCCGGCACGCGACGATTTCGCCGTCTCGCCGCGACGAAAAAGTTATCCTCGGGGTATCTGACTCATGCATGATGCGGGTCAGAGGTAATTGCATGCTTCGTGGATTAGGCGCCGTATCGATTGCAATAATCGTCCTTTTGGGCGCCCTTCCGACGTTCGCAGATCAGCCACTTGGCCCCGTGCCGACCACGGCCGAGATGAACGCCCGGGCCGTCACCAGCCTGCTCTTTAAAGCCAAACCCGGAGAGCGGCCGGACCTTTCCGGTAAGTTCCTCGTCTATCTGGATCTTTCCGAACTCAACTTCAAAGGCGCCAATCTCGCGCATTCGGATTTCTATGGCACCGACTTCACGGGCGCCAACCTCAAGGGTGCCGATCTTTCGCATACGCGGCTCGATCGGTCCGTTCTGATCCGGGCGGACCTCTCGGGCGCCAATCTTAGCGGCGCGACGATCCTGCGGCCGACGATCTATACGGATCTGTCAAACAATACGCAGGATGCGCCGCATTTTTCCGGAGCCAATCTGACGGATGTCCACGTCCAGGCGGAACTTTCGGGGTCCGATTTCCGCGGTGCGGATTTGACGAACGCGAATTTCTATCCGCGTGAGGGACGGCCTGGTGAGGGCACATTGGCGACAACCTATCGCAACGTCTTGAAGTACTGCGACTTCTCCGGCGCGAAGCTGCATGATGCTAACATGGAGCGTGCGGTGCTGTGGTTTGCAAAGTTCAAAGGCGCCGATCTCACCGGAACGAACTTCACCGATGCCGATCTTTCCCGCGCGGATTTTTCGGGTGCCGACATTAGCGGGACCGATTTCACGCGGGCCGACCTCGACGGCGCGAATTTCGTCGGCGCTATCGGCATTGCGCAGGCGAAAGGTCTCGATCAGTCGGTCAATCTCGACCGAGCTCTGCGATAGCTGTGTCCGTTCGCAAGCCAACGTCGAACCCGTTTTTAGACAAATCGCAAATATCCATTAACCTTTGTTAAAGGGTTTGTTGTCAGGCTTTTAGCATCTCATCCGACTGGGGTGCCGATATGCTGAGACTGATTCAAGGCGAAGTGCTCGGTTTGTCTTCTGCCGCTTTCTTCGTTTTCTCGGTGGCGACTTCGGCAATCATTTGTGCGAGCGCTGCCAACGCGGTCAGCCTCCGCGTAAAGCTCGCGTGTTCACGCGATTACTTCGCCCTCTGCAGCCAATTTGCGTCGGATAGTCCTGAGACCCGCGCGTGCATGCGCGCGGCAGGCGAGAAGCTCTCAACGCGATGCATCAATGCGCTCGTCGACGCCGGTGAAGTCAGTCCGACCGAGGTTTCGCGTCGCGCCGCGCAACTGCGCCAGTAGTGCGCGCGCTTAGCCGCATGTCATCCTCGGCTCGTCAGAGGATCGAACAAGAGGCGGAGTTCGCAGATAAATGGATCGTCGGCAGCCAAGAATGATATTGCTTGGCTTCGCTCCGCTTCGACAACAGGCATCCCGGCGCGTTTTCCGGCACTTGCCGGTTTTGATTAATAGGAACTTGACTTGCGCCGTACGAACTTCGTTTATGATGCCCTCGAACGGCCGTAAGCCATTTATCGAACGCGGCCGGATGAGCGATGAGGGCGGTCGAGATGGTTGAACTGAAGCCGTGGCGACAGATCGAGGTTCCGGAACCTCGCGAAGACGAGCTTTATGAAATCTCGCTGTTCGACAAGACCTATAGCT
>CAYYDL010000808.1:0-2183 GCA_964470545.1 uncultured Hyphomicrobium sp.
GAGTCAAATCGACGTTCAAAAATGCTGCTCGGTGTTGCAATCTGCCTGCAACTTGGCTTCCCGAGAGCAGTTTCGTGCCCAATTTCAAGGCAGATATAAAGACGGCAGGCTTCTTATCCTGGCACCGTTGCTAAGAGGTAACATGGGTGGGGCAAGTCACACATTGTGACGCCTAATTGCTTGTGTGCTCCCCGCAAAAAAGTTTTTCTAACGCCGGAGCGGTTGAGAGTCGCGTTGTCCGCATAGAGCGGGTGCTGCGAACCGCAGATCTGGGACGGGGGTTGTCTTATGACGAATATCAGAAGTTTCTTGAGCGCGGCAGGCGTGGCGGCGGTCGCTGCGCTGGGCATGTCGACGGCTGCGCTTGCCGACGATGATGTGAACAAGTTCGGCTACTCGATTAGCATCACGGGTACCAGCGACTACATGTTCCGCGGTATCTCCTTCAACAACGAGGATCCGGCATTTCAGCCGTTCATCGAATTCACGTACGGCAAGCCCGATCTGACCTGGTACTTGGATTTCTGGGGCTCGAATATTGCCGAGCCATTCGGACCGTTTGAGTTGGATATGTACGCTGGCGTCCGGCCCGTAACTGGTCCTGTGAGCTGGGATTTCGGTATCCTCTACTATACATATCCGAGCAATTCGATCGGCTCACCCAAGGCTTGCGCCTTGTTCGACTCGTGCGCGGACAACAACGGCGACTATCTCGAACTGAAGGCAGCGGCGTCTATCACGCCGATGACAAACCTGACGACCGGGTTGACGCTCTATTACACGCCTGACCAGGGCAACAATTACAATGAGACCTGGACGATCGAAGGTAACGCCTCTTACACGCTGCCGAACTTCTACATGTTCACGCCGACCATCAGCGGTGTGGTTGGTTATACCGACACCGGCTTGTCGTCGGGCAGTGCCGATTTCATCGGCGTCGGTCTCGGCCAGAAGGATTACACCTACTGGAATGCCGGCTTGAAGCTCTCGGTCGACAAGTACTTCATGGACTTCCGCTACTGGGATACCAGCATCGGCAAGAATGGAGCTGACGACTTCGACAATAGCTTGGCCGACTCGCGCTTCGTCTTCACGGCTGGCGTGAACCTTCCATAACCTCCCTCATACAGACTACCGATCCCGTCGCAGATGGCCGGGGCCCTTGGGCCCCGGTTCTTTTTGCGCCGGGCTTCGCCGTTTTGCTAATGTGGTTTTCACCACACGAATGACCCTCCGCGCTTGAGAATTGCCGCAACTCAGGTCAGAGATGTGTTCTGAGGTTCTCTGGCATCGTGCGGCTCAACCCGTGCTTCTATCGGTCGTCGCTCTCGTCATCCTGACCGTCGTAATCGCAGCGACGATCGTCGGGCCGCGCCTTCTTCCGCGCCACATCCGCCTCGCAAACACAGCCGACCGGCCGCACGCGTTCGGAAGCGATATGGCTTGGCTTGCCGTCCGAACGGAAGATGTGTCTGCCCTCGCGACTGCACTCGGACTAGGCCAGTTACGGCCCGCCAATTGGAGTTCCGGGATCGGTGCAATTCATGATTCCGAAATTTCCGGCTCGATCGCCTTCATCTCGCCGCCGCTCAAGGGCTGGACTCTCGTTGCGGGGGAATCGCTGCCAATTCCTGCCGGGGAGGGATTTATCGATAAGGTAACGCCGCTCCTGCAAGGCCTCGCCAACCAATTTGCCAGCGTCCAATATTTTGCGGCCTTTCCGATAATAGATTTCTACGCCTGGGCCCGTTTCGAGAAAAAGCGGTGCATCCGAACTTTCGCTGTCGGAGAGGCGGGAGTCATTTGGCAATCGGGAAAACCCACCTCCGAAGAGCGGCGGCTTGGCTTATCATTCGTTGAGGTCAGGGGTATCCGGGAACGTCACGGCGATCTTGGAGGGGAGCTCCAACTGCACCCGACTGAAGCGCACGTCTTTTCGATAGCGGCAGGCTGGAGCCTCAATCCGATGGCGATCGAATCGCCAGCCGCGCCCACGGGCGTCGGCTGGATTGCGGATGCCCCACGCATGTGGCGCCCGGAGCGCGTGCGCAAAGTGGCATGAGCGTCATCTGACGCATCACTGCGCCCGACGATAATCATAGTTCATCGACGGGCCGGGAAGGTGATCCGCGCCCCTTGCATCTCCGTTTGGTGAGGTCGGCAGCGTTACTGGCTGCTCATTT
>CAYYDL010000809.1:0-5718 GCA_964470545.1 uncultured Hyphomicrobium sp.
GTGGGGGTTCAAATCCCTCCGCCCGCACCACGGCAACTGCAAGGGGGCACAGCACAGACTGTCCCCATGCCGGCATCCTTGAACGCTGAACGGCGCGCATTCCTCAGTCGAACAGGGGAAGAGAATTCACTGGCTTCGCAATGTCCAAAGGCTGCTCAGTCCAGGTATATTCGGCCTAACAGGGCCGCTTGCGGTTTCGCAAAGCCGCATCTAAAGGAACCCTGTCGGTCGATCCGTTTCGCAGGCGCAGGCCTTCCTCGTTTCGCCCCGATCGCGCCCGGCGCCAATCTTGGTTCAATAAGCTCGGAAATTGACGGTGATGTCTCGAAAATGGCTCGTTGCCGGTGGCGGCATTTCGGGACTGGCCGCCGCGCAATGTTTGCAGGCGCATGACCGCGATTACCTCTTGCTCGAGCGCTGCCCCACCGTCGGCGGACTGACGCGGACGACACACGTCGAGGATTTCTGCTTCGACTACACCGGCCACTTTCTGCATCTTCGCCGATATCCTTCGCCCGCGCAGATCCCATACGCAAAACTCAATGATGAAGACTGGGAGACGGTCGAGCGGAAGTCCTATTTTCTTGCCGGTGGCCGGCTCGTTACAGCGCCGATCCAGTATCATCTCGGCGAATTGCCCGACGGCCTTCGCGCGGAATGCGAAACATCCTACGATGCGCGGCCGAAAGCCGATGGTGATGCGACGGGCTTCCGCGACTTCATCGTCTCGGGCTTCGGGCAGGCCGTCGCTGACCGTTTCCTCATTCCCCAGAACGAAAAGACTATGGCGACGCCGCTCAGCCGACTTTCGATCGGCGCCGTCAAACGCTTCTTTCCTCCGCCCGACGAAGCCCGCATTCGCGCCGGCTTCGCCAACACGGGCGAACGCTTCGCCGAATACAACACAACGTTCTGGTATCCGAAGCGCAGCGGCATCGACGTGCTGACGCGTGGCTTCGCACATGGATTGAGAAGTGTCGCCGCGAACCAGGATATTTCGCACATTGATCTCGACGACCGTGTGGTGACCACGAGTTCCGGATTGCGCGTCGAATGGGAAAAGATGTTCCCGAGCATTCCGCTCAAGACGCTCTGCAAACTGACGAACGATCCGGAGCTGACGAACGCTGCCGCGAACCTTTCCCACAGTTCGACAATCAGTTTCAATTTTGGTGTCCGCGGAATATTGCCGGATGCGTTGAAAGATGCGCATTGGATCTATGTGCCGGATCGTGACATTCCATTTTATCGCTTCGGCTGCTATTCGAATATCAGCTCTGCGATGTCGTCGCACGGCACGAGTGCCCTCTACGTCGAAGTCGGAGTTCCGGGAGAAAAAATTGACGGCGTCGACATAGTCGGCAAGACGCAGAAGGACGTCGTCGCGGCTCTCGAAATGCTGGGTTGGATCAAGAGCGAAGACATTATCTGCGCTGTCACCCATGTCATTCGCTGCGCCTACGTTCACCACACGCCCGAACGCGACGGGCTTGTCGAAGAAATCCTGTCGCGCTTGAATGCCGTCGGCATTCATCCCATCGGCCGCTATGGGTTGTGGGACTATGTGGGAATGGAAGATTCGATCAACTCTGCGTTGACGACAGTCGAAGCCCACGTTTGAGGGAGGTCAGTGTTTGAAATCTCTGATCGTGACCGCCGACGATTTCGGCATGTCCTTGCCCGTCAACGAGGGGATCGAAGCCTCGCATAGGCAGGGCATTCTTTCGGCGACGAGCCTGATGACCGGAGGAGAGGCCTTCGACGACGCCGTCGAAAGGGCGCGCGGCATGCCCGATCTCGGTGTGGGCCTTCATATTCATCTGGTCGATAGTCGCCCTGTTCTCCCGCCCGAGCAGGTCCCGGACCTCGTCGGGCCGGACGGAAACTTCTCCAACAACCCTGAGAAATTCGGCTTCAATCTCTTTTTCTCGCGCGAGATGCGTCGCCAAGCCGAAGCCGAAATCGAGGCCCAGTTCGAGCGTTTCCAGTCGACCGGCCTCGTGATGGACCACGTCAACGGCCATCATCATTTCCATATGCATCCGGTCGTGACGGACGCCATCGCTAAGCTTGCGCCGAAATTCGGCTCGCCGCCGGTCCGATTTCCCGTCGAGCCGTTTGGGCCCTCCTGGCGGGCAGGAGCCGACAAACCGGGGCGTCGTTTCTTCAATTGGGCGGTCTATGCCGGTTTGACGCACCGGATGCGCAGAAAACTCGAAGCCGCGGGATTGGCGCTCAACGATCAGGTCTTCGGGGTGAACGATACCGGCGGCATGACGGAAGCCCGCATTTTGGCATATCTTGAGAATCTCCCCGATGGAATCACGGAGCTTTACGCCCATCCGGCCGTGGGAAGCGGCGTCGGCCCCGAGAGTTATCCATCCGTTGAGGAATACCGGGGCCTCGTCAGTCCCGTCGTCCGGGCCAAAGTTGCGGCACTTGGGCTGCACCCCTTGAGCTTCAAAGCGGCATTTACGTCCTGAGGGGTCGAAAGCCGCCGCATTTGTGCTACGCCCGTGTTGCGTAACTGCGGCTCGACCGTAACCGCCTCGACTATCGCCTTGGAGATGCACGCCGAATGCACTTGCCGATCGTGGTTCTCGATCCCTTCGTCATCGCCGGCATTCTTCTGGGATTGGCGGCGCTGGCTTACCTCGTACTCGCAATTTTCTTCACGTCGCGGTTTCGCGAAGGACCCGTCCGGGCTCCGGCAGGCTTTTGTCCCCCGGTATCGGTCCTGAAGCCGGTCCACGGCGCCCAGCCTTTCCTGTACGAGTGCCTCCGCACGTTCTGCGACCAGGACTGGCCGCAATATGAAATCATCTTCGGCGCGCATTCCGAAAGCGACCCGGCTGTCGCGGTGGTGAAGCGCCTGATCGCCGAATTCCCCGACCGCGATCTCCGTCTTGTCGTCGATGCCAACCTGGCCGGGCCCAATCCGAGAGCATCGAACCTCGCGAACATCTACAAGGCCGCGCGCTACGACATCCTGCTGGTCGCGGACGCCGATCTGAAAGTTGATCGCAACTGCATCGCATCGCTCGCTGCGCCATTCGTCGATCCGAAGGTTGGCGCCGTCGCATCGATATACAAAGGTCTTCCCTACGGCGGCGCTGCCGCGGCCGATTTCGGCGCGATGAACATCAGCGATTGGTTCGCGCCATCGGTGCTGGTCGACGTTGGCCTGCGCGGCATCGATTTCGTCTTCGCGATGGCGAGCGTTCGTCGCGAGGCCCTCGACTCGTTCGGCGGCTTCAACCATCTGTCGAATTTCTTTCCAGACGACTTCGCGCTTGGCAATCTCGTTGCACAGCGCGGCTACAAGGTGGAACTGTCCCCCTATTGTTGCGACACGATCGTCGCCGAGAAGAGCTTTGCGGAACTCTTTCGCCACGAGATCCTATGGCAAAGGATGGAAAGGTTTTGCCGTCCACGCGATCACTTCATGTCCGTGATCACTTGGCCTCTGCCGCTTCTTCTCCTGTTCCTGCTTCCCAGGCCGACCGTCATCGGGCTTTCGATTCTCGTGGCTGAGATCGCCCTGAGAATGGTCCTTCACTATCAGGTTCGGCGTAGCTTCAAGATGAATACGCAGGCACGGCCTTGGCTCGTCCCGATACGCGAGTGCGTTTGCTTTTTTGCCTGGGCCTTCGGCCTCTTCGGCAACAAGGTGAAGTGGGGCAAGAACATCTTCACCTACGAAGCCTTCCGCAAGCTAATCGCGGATGGCCGTAACGTCGGCGCCATTGCCGCGACGGTTGGAGAAAAGTGATGAGTTTCGAGGAGGTCTCGCAGTCGCTGGGGTCGCGCACGGCGCTGTTCGTCGCCGCAATGGTCGGATTTCTGTTCGCCATTTGCCTCGTCGTCTATTTCGGGATCTCCGAAGTCTGGGACGCGCTTGCGACGGCGGGCTGGCGGGGCATAGCCGCGATCATGTGCGCCTACCTCGCGTCTCTGGCGTTTTGCGCCTGGAGCTGGCGCGTTCTGCTGATCGAGAAATATCCGCAAAATCGCGGCGGCCTGTTTCTATGGGCGCGTTGGATACGCGATAGTGTCGGGAACCTGCTTGCCATCGTTCCAGGAGCAGGTGAGGCCGCTGGTGCACGCGAACTGACCAAGCATGGCCTGAAGGTCAATGTTGCCGCCGCCACGACGATCGTCGACATGACGACGGAGATGTTGAGTCAGCTCATCTATACATTCATGGGGCTCGCGTTCCTCTTTGCCTATCATCCGGACGAGCCGGCCGCCTGGTGGGCGGCAGGCGGTCTCGCGGTTGCAACGATCGCCGTGGTCGGGTTTCTCATCGCGCAAAGGAACGGCCTCATCCTGTTTCTCGAATCGCTGCCCGCAAAACTGGGTTTCACACGCGCTTGGGAAGGGCTGTCGGATACCGGCAGCGTCCATGCCGCGATCCAGTCCATCTATCGCGAGAAGCGGGAGGTCCTGACCTCCGTCGGTTTGCACGTCGTCGGCTGGCTCGCGGGCGCAGCCGAAACGTGGCTGGCCCTCTGGTTCATGAATCACAGTTTGTCCGGAGGTGACGTCCTCTCGCTCGAAAGCCTCGTCTTTGCATTGCGCACGGTTGCCTTCGTTGTTCCCTGGGCTGCCGGCGTGCAGGAGGGCGGTTATATTGTTGTCGGGGCGCTGTTCGGCTTGGGTCCCGATGTTGCGCTGGCCCTGTCGCTATTGAAGCGGGCCAGAGAGGTCCTTACCGGTGTGCCGGGTCTCATCGCGTGGCACATCGCGGAGGGGAAGCGTTTCTGGGATGGGCGGCTGGTAGACTCACAGAAATGACTTCAGGGCGAAAATATTCGATTTGGCGCGCCAACATCAAACCTTCATGCGAACGCCGTATCCAACTATTTTACTCTGGTAAGCCACCGTTCAGGATGCCGCCATGAGCCGCCTCATCTTTGGTTTCGTCGTCGCCCTTATCGCCGCGACGCCGTCCGCCGATGCCTCGCGCGCACCCCGATGCGACGGCAATTTCCAATTTGTGAGAGGCGCCTGGGTTTCGACTCCCTATTGCCGTGCCGATCAGATCGCCCGCGTGGCGCGTGAGAAGGGGATACGCACGTCGGCATCGGCGCTGTTGGCCCATCCCGCAGATGCCGAGGAAGTCTGCCGATTTGTCGGCTCGGACTATCGCGTTCACCCGGCGTGCGAAGAACTCTATTCCATTTTCCAGGTGGATGTCGGGCGCGGCTTGACAATCGACTTTTAAGCGCTCCGCAGCGGATCATTAATATCGTGTGCGGTTTTTCGATCGCTGCCCCCTTTCGAGGATTGGGAAAGTCGTTAGCATGGGGGCAAGCGCACATTAGCCAAACCTGAGGTCCGCTTGGAACTGTCGAAGAGCGCTCTCCTTCGAGATCTGCCGTCCGTCGACGCTGTTCTGAAAAGCGGTGTCGCCAAGCCCATTCTCGAACGCTTTGGCCGTGTCGCGGCCACCGGTGCCATCCGCGGCGTGCTTGCTGAAACGCGCGCCACCCTGAAATCCGGAACGTCAAGGCTCCCTTCGACTGAGGAGCTTGTCGCGCTTGCGCAAGCGCGCCTCGTCAACGATGACCGCTCCACGCTCCGTCCGCTGTTCAATCTCACCGGGACGGTGCTTCACACGAACCTCGGTCGCGCGCTCATCGCCGAGGCGGCCATCGAGGCCACCGTCGAAGCAATGCGTGATCCCGTCACCCTCGAATTCGATCTTGCGAGCGG
>CAYYDL010000810.1:0-3230 GCA_964470545.1 uncultured Hyphomicrobium sp.
CAACGAGGAAGTCTATGCCGTGCAGCGTTTGGTCAGGGGCGCATTCAAGACCAACAACATTGATACCTGAGCGCTCGTCTGCCACTCGCCGACCGGTTACTGCCTGAAGCAGACGTTCGGCGAATCCGCCGGCACCCAGGACTTCAAGAGCATCGACCAGACCGATGTGATCATGGTCGTCGGCGCGAACCCGACCGACGGCCATCCGGTCTTCGGCTCGCGCATGAAGAAGCGCATACGCGAAGGCGCCAAGCTGATCGTGATCGATCCGCGCCGAACGGACATCGTGCGCTCGCCCCACGTCGAAGCGGCCTATCATCTGCAGCTTCAACCGTCGACTAACGTCGCGATCATGAATGCGATCGGCCACGTGATCGCGACCGAAAACCTGATCGACACCAAGTTTGTGAAGCGCCGGTGCGAACCGGCCGACTTCTACCGCTGGGAAGAGTTCATCAAGCGACCCGAGAATTCTCCGGAAGCGACGGAGGCCGTCACGGGCGTTCCAGCCGAAATGGTCCGCGGGGCCGCGCGCCTCTTCGCGACCGGCGGCAACGCCGCAATCTATTATGGCCTCGGCGTTACCGAGCACAGCCAGGGTTCAACGATGGTCATGGCGATGGCCAATCTTGCGATGGCGACCGGCAACATCGGCCGCGAAGGCGTCGGCGTGAATCCGTTGCGCGGCCAGAATAACGTGCAAGGCTCCTGCGACATGGGTTCCTTCCCGCACGAGTTCCCCGGCTACCGGCATGTTTCAAATGCGGAAGTCCGCACGATCTTCGAAAAGGAATGGGGCACGAAACTCGACCCCGATCCGGGCCTCCGGCTTCCGAACATGTTCGACGCCGCCGCCGACGGTACATTTATGGGCATGTTCATCCAGGGCGAAGACATCGCCCAGTCGGACCCGAACACCCATCACGTCGAGCACGCGCTGGAATCGATGGACATCGTCATCGTGCAGGATCTCTTCTTGAACGAGACGGCGGCCTTCGCTCATGTCTTCCTGCCGGGCACTTCGTTCCTCGAGAAGGACGGCACCTTCACGAACGCCGAACGCCGCATCAACCGCGTCCGCAAGGTCATGCGCGAGAAGCAGGGCATGGCCGAATGGGAAGTCGTCTCCCGCATCGCGACGGCAATGGGCCACCCGATGCATTATAATTCGGCCGCCGAAATCATGGACGAGATCGCGCGCGTGACCCCGACGTTCGAGGGCGTGTCCTTTGCAAAGATCGACGAGCTGGGTTCCATCCAGTGGCCGTGCAACGAGGAACACCCGACTGGCACGCCGGTTATGCACACGGACGAATTTACCCGCGGGAAGGGCCGCTTCATGCTGACGGGCTTTGTCCCGACGGCCGAGCGCACGAACCGCAACTTCCCACTTATCCTGACGACGGGTCGCATTCTCTCGCAGTACAACGTCGGTGCCCAGACGCGCCGCACCGAGAACGTTGCCTGGCATCCCGAGGATATTCTCGAGATCCATCCGCACGACGCCGAGGTGCGCGGCATCAAGACAGGCATGAAGGTGTCGCTCGCGAGCCGCGTCGGCGCCACGACACTGACCGCGAAGATTTCCGACCGCATGCCGCAGGGCGTCGTCTATACGACGTTCCACCACCCGGTGACTGGCGCCAACGTCATCACTACCGAAAATTCCGATTGGGCAACGAACTGCCCCGAATACAAGGTGACGGCCGTGCAGGTGCACGTCTCGAACCACCCGTCGGAATGGCAGGAAGAATGGCAGGAGCGCGAGTTCGAGAACAAGCGCATCGCGAAAGAGAAGAAGCTGGAACCGGCGGAGTAACGAAGGCTCCCCCCGGAGTTTGACTTGATGAATGTCGTGCCCAAAGCCGTATCTCAGCCAAAGGGCGGCGCGGACCTCTGTTCGCGCGCCGCTGCGGGAGAGCTGTCGACGGCTTCTGGAACCCAGGCAATCACATGGCAGCTTCCCGAAGAAACGCCTGTAGCGCTGCAGATCAACTCCGAGCCCTATACGGTGATGATGGCGACGCCCGCGGACCTTCGCGATTTCGCCGTCGGCTTTCTCGTCGGCGAAGGCATCGTTCCCGATCCGGGCAAAATCCAGGGCATCCTCGTCATGCCGGTTGACGGGGGCATCGCCGTCGATGTCGCTGTGCCCGAGGACGCAATCGACAAGACACGGCTGTCTCGCCGCACGATCGAAGCGCGCACCGGCTGTGGGCTCTGCGGTGTCGAGGACATCGAATCCGCTGTCAGACCTCTGCAGCGGCTTGATCGGAGTTGGTCACCATCTTCCGAGGCCATTCGGCGCGCGGCGCAGAACCTTGGCGATCAGCAGCCGATGAACCGCTTCAACCGATCGGTTCACGGCGCGGCGTGGGTGTCGAACAACGGAGACATTCTCTTCGTGCGCGAGGACGTCGGCCGTCACAACGCCCTCGATAAGCTCATCGGCGCGCTCTACAGGAAAAATATCGACCGGAAAAACGGCTTCGTGCTGATGACGAGCCGCTGTAGCTTCGAACTCGTGCAGAAAACCGTGACCGCGGGTATCGGCGCGCTCGTCACTGTTTCCGCTCCGACAGCACTGGCGCTTGAACTCGCGATAAACGCCAATCTTTTCCTCGCGGCGCTTGGTCCAGGCGGTCCCGTCGTCTTCAATCGTTGAAAACATCCATCAAACCCGGAAATCAGTCCCAAGATGCAAACTTCCGACCTCGTTCGCATGGCCAATCAGATCGCCGCCTATTTCGAAGCCTACCCGAAACAGGAAGCGCTCGATGGCATCGCGATGCACATCCACAATTTCTGGGAGCCGCGGATGCGCAACGAGTTGAAGGCGTATCTCGATAAGGGCGGTGAGGGCCTCTCGCCTCTCTTCCTCGAAGCCATGGCATCTTATTACAAAGGTCCAAAATCGCCTGTGAAGCAGGCGGTTATGCAGAGCCAAACCAAGACGGCGCCGACGGGCGCGATGCCGAGCGTCGCCGATGGTGGCGGTGACGCCGGCTGAAGAACTATGCTGTCATCCTCGACCGAATGAGCAAAGCGAATGAAGGCCGGGGATCCAGCATAAGACTCGTCGAAGACCCAATATCGAACCTGCGGCAGCCTTGCGCTGGATCCCCGAACGGCCCCGTAAACTCGCCCATTCGAGGATACCTTGGCCTCTTTACTCCGCCGCGGCTCTGCTCGCAGCCAGCACCTGGTCCCGGAGCCGCCCGGATACTTCC
>CAYYDL010000811.1:0-2007 GCA_964470545.1 uncultured Hyphomicrobium sp.
CGAACATCCAGCACAAGACCTACCGTCCGAAGCTGAAGCCGGACCAACACGCGGTGCGCGACGCGGTCGACCTGATCGCGAGCGCGAAGCGGCCCGTCTTCTATACGGGCGGCGGCGTCATCAATTCGGGTCCGAAGGCGAGCCAGCTGTTGCGCGAGTTCGTTCGGCTGACGGGTTATCCGATCACATCGACGCTGATGGGCCTCGGCGCATATCCGGCATCCGACAAGCAATGGCTCGGCATGCTGGGCATGCATGGGACATACGAAGCAAACCTCGCGATGCACGATTGCGACGTGATGATCAATATCGGCGCACGCTTCGATGACCGCATCACGGGCCGCGTCGACGCGTTCTCACCCGGCTCAAAGAAAATCCATGTCGATATCGATCCATCGTCGATCAACAAGAACATCATGGTTGATATTCCGATCATCGGCGACTGCGCGTATGTGATCGAGGACATGCTGCGTGTCTGGAAGGCAAAGGCGCCGGTGCTTGACAAAGCCGCCCACAAGGCATGGTGGAAGCAGATCGACGGCTGGCGCGCAAAGAAATCGCTGTCTTACAAAAATTCCAAAGACATCATCATGCCGCAATATGCGTGTCAGCGGCTTTATGAGCTGACGAAGAATCGCGACACGTATTTCACGACCGAAGTCGGGCAGCATCAAATGTGGGCGGCACAATTCCTCCACTTCGATGAACCGAACCACTGGATGACGTCCGGCGGACTCGGCACGATGGGCTATGGATTGCCTGCCGCAATCGGCGTACAGCTTGCGCATCCGAAGTCGCTCGTGATCGATGTCGCGGGCGATGCGTCAATCCTGATGAACATCCAGGAGTGCTCGACGGCGGTGCAGTACCGTCTGCCGGTCAAGGTCTTCATCATGAACAACGAATACATGGGCATGGTGCGGCAATGGCAGCAGCTTCTCCACGGCAACCGGCTTTCGGAGAGCTATACGGAAGCGCTGCCGGATTTCGTGAAGCTGGCCGAAGCCTACGGGTGGACAGGCATGCGTTGCGAGCATCCCGCCGATCTGGATGATGCGATACACGAAATGATCAACACGAAGGGTCCGGTCATCTTCGATTGCCGGGTTGCGAAACTTGCGAACTGTTTCCCGATGATCCCATCGGGCAAGGCCCATAACGAGATGCTGCTCGGCGAGAACACCGAAGAAGAAGTCGAGAACGCGATCGGAGACGAAGGAAAGGTTCTGGTTTGAAAAAGCACGGGGGATCGGGTTTCGGATTGGTGAGAGCGCTCATTGCCGTCTTTGCGATGACACTCATGGCCGTGCCGTATGCGTCGGCCGCAAAGGAAACCTGGAACCACGTTGCGAACATCAAGGATGCTGCGCGGCGGCTGGGTGAATTGCATCAGCGCGAAGGCTCGGCGGGCGTGCTGAAATTCTTGGATGCCTGCTACCGGACGCAGATGCTCGCCAGCGAATACACGGCCGGCCTCGAATCGTGCATGGCGCAGGATTACATGCACAGCCAGGTGCTGGCGCAGATCTATGCGCGCATCCCGCAAGCGGACCGCGTTCGGATGGGAACGCCCGCGCCGGAAGACATTGCGCGCGGCATGGGCGCCCGTTTCGTGGCCGCCTTCAAGCAGTACAAGATCTCTCCGAAGCAGGCCGAAGCCTTCAAGAAGATGGTCGACAAGAACGGCATGCCGATCTTCCTCAAAGCCGTATTCCCGCCGAAGAAGTCCGGCGAGTCCGATGGCGACGCGGCAGGCGACAGCAAGTAGCCATGCTGAAGCTCGTCATGGCCAATAAGCTCTATTCGTCGTGGTCGCTCCGGCCATGGCTGGTGCTTTCGACGTTCGGCATTCCGTTCGAGGAGATCATCATACCGCTCAGGACGCCGGAGAGCCGCAGCCGGGTGCTGGAATACTCTCCCTCGGGGAAAGTCCCGGCGCTGATCGACGGCGAGGTGACCGTGTGGGAAAGCCTCGCGATCATCGAATACCTGTCCGAGAAATTTCCG
>CAYYDL010000812.1:0-2433 GCA_964470545.1 uncultured Hyphomicrobium sp.
CCTTCTCCTGAAAGACATTCCCGAGGGCGCTCCGGTCTATATTCGTGTCTTCAAGGAAGAGTCCGAGCTTGAGGTCTGGAAAGCACGGACAAACGGCCGCTACGCGCTGATCAAGACGTTCCCGGTCTGCAATTGGGGCGGAACGCTCGGGCCGAAGCGCGAGATGGGTGACAGCATGTCACCGGAAGGCTTCTACAGCGTAACCGCCGGGCGCATGAATCCGACCAGCAAATACCATTTGGCCTTCAACATCGGCTATCCGAACGCACTGGATCGCGCCCTCGGCCGCACCGGCAGCTACATCATGGTGCACGGCGATTGCCGAAGCGTCGGCTGCTTTGCGATGTCGGACAACGGCATCGAAGAGATCTACGCGTTCGTCCGCGACGCCCTGGCCGCCGGTGAAACGTCCGTGCCGGTCCACATCTTCCCGTTCCGGATGACGGCTGCGAACATGAAGCGCCACGCCGATAATCCCGCGCGCGAAACCTGGGAGCCGCTGAAAGAAGCCTATGACGACTTCGCGCGCACACGCCAACCTCCTGAGATCGGCATGTGCGGCAAGCGCTACGTCGTCAATCCGCTGACGCCCGTCGGCGACAATCCCGACGCCGCTTGCCCTGTCTTGATCGGTAAGCGATTGGCACCGATATCGCCGCGCGTCAGGAAGCGGCTGGTGAACGCCGATCCCGATCTCGAAGCCAAGGGCCAGAAGCTCAAGGGAGTCGTGGTAAGCAGTTCGGGCTGGGACGCTTTCGTTTCGGGCTCCTGGACCTCGACTCCCGCCAGACCCGCACCACGCACCCAGTCCATCGCAACGAGCAGCGACACCGAACTCGGCGCCCTGCAATCCATCGTGAAGTAAGGCGCAATTCACCTGCGCCAAGCCAGACGGGTTGCCGAAGCGCCGCCGATCCGGCTATGGCTCCTCGTCCGAAATGCGACGCTTTGCGTTTAATGAAAGAAAAAATCTATGCCGAAGGGATACGTCATCGCCCACGCCACCGTCACCGACCCCGACAAGTGGGCGCAGTACGTGGCGAAATCGAAAATCGCGCTCGACAAGTATGAGGGCAGGCCGATCGTGCGCGGCGGCAAGAGCGAAGTAATGGAAGGCAACGGCACAACGCGCAACGTCGTCCTCGAATTCCCAAGCTATGAGCATGCCCGCGGCTATGCGACGTCGCCAGAATATGCCGAAGCCAGGGCGCTTCGCCAAGGCGCCGGCTCAATCGACATCACCATCGTCGAAGGGGTGTAAGCTTCAGCCGAAAATGTCATCCTCGCGCTCGTCCCGAGGATCCATCGTTCGTCGAGTCCGCTTCAAATGGATCCTCGTCGTGAAGCCGAGGATGACAAATCAAATGGCTCACTTCCCCTCGAGCGACGGCAGGCCACCCTGGCGGGCTCAAGTCCTGACGCTCTTTCCGGAAATGTTTCCAGGACCGCTCGGCCTGTCGCTGATCGGGCAGGCGCGGGAAGCAGGAATTTGGTCGCTCGACACGATCCAGATTCGCGACTTCGGCTTGGGCCGTCATCGCCAGGTCGACGATACGCCCGCGGGCGGCGGCGCCGGGATGGTGTTGCGCGCGGATGTCCTGGGTCCGGCCCTCGACCATGCGCGTGAACGGGCACCCGATGCGCCGCTCATCTATCTCTCGCCGCGCGGCACGCCTCTGACGCAGCGGCTCGCACGCGATCTCGCCGAAGGGCCGGGCGTGACGCTCCTCGCCGGCCGCTTTGAAGGCGTCGATCAGCGCGTGATCGACGAAAAAGGGCTGAAAGAAATCTCGATCGGAGATTATGTCCTCGCCGGCGGCGAAGTTGCAGCGATGGTCCTGATCGAAGCCTGCGTACGGCTTCTGCCGGGCGTCCTGGGGGCCGCCGAAAGCCTCGCGAGCGAAAGCTTTGAAACCGGCCTGCTCGAATATCCGCAATACACCAAGCCACGCGAGTGGGAGCGCCGCGCCATTCCTGACATTCTGCTCTCCGGCGATCATAAGAAAATCGCAGAATGGCGGCAGCGCCAGGCGGAAGAGCTGACGGCGGCGCGAAGGCCGGATCTTATTCGTCCCACCCGCTCTGCAAAGTAACGCATCCGCGCTCCTTCGCCTTTGCATGGCCAGGATTTGTTGGGCAAATACGGCGGGGGAGAAGATTCGCTAGGCTGATCTGAAGCCATCGCGAACGACAGCTCTCGGCACGGAAGCGTGACCAAGCGAGAGACGCCGATGGGAAATTATAAGACTCTGCTTCTTGGCATCTGGGCGGCGTTGCTGCTGCTGACGGTACCCGCAGTTGCTGATCCGGTGCCCGCCGCACCGGACCCAGCGCAGCCCCAAGCGGCCGCACCTCCGGACCCGCTGCCCGCCTCACCAGCCAATGCATCCCACTCCGCAACGGCCCCCGCCGCAGCGTCGCAAGCCACCGCCG
>CAYYDL010000813.1:0-12341 GCA_964470545.1 uncultured Hyphomicrobium sp.
GGCTTGACCTTTGGTCTCGTCTTCGTGCTCGTCGGGATTGCCTTCAAGATCGCCGCGGTGCCGTTCCACATGTGGACGCCGGACGTTTATCAGGGCGCGCCGACACCCGTGACGGCGTTTTTCGCCGGCGCTCCGAAGATCGCGGCGATGGCTTTGTTGCTGCGATTTACTCAGGCGGCGGTCCCAGCCGTCGCGCCGCAATGGCAGCAGATCGTGATCTTCCTGTCGATCGCGTCAATGGTGCTCGGCGCCTTTGCTGCAATCGGGCAGAGCAACATCAAGCGCCTCCTTGCCTATTCATCGATCGGCCATGTCGGTTTCGCCCTGCTCGGGTTGGCTGCGAACAGCCCCGAGGGCACGAGCGGCGTTCTCATATATCTGGCGATCTATGTAGCGATGACTCTCGGCGCCTTCGCTTGCGTCCTCTGCATGCGGCGTGGTGACCATTACGTTGAAAATATTTCTGATCTTGCGGGACTTGCGAGATCCGACCTGACCTTCGCGACGATCCTTGCGATCCTGATGTTCTCATTTGCGGGCATACCACCGCTCGCCGGCTTCTGGGCCAAGTGGTACGTCTTTCTGCCGGCCATCAAGGCGGGCCTCTACCCGCTATCGGTCATCGGCGTGATTTCGAGCGTCATCGGCGCCTACTATTATCTCCGCATCGTGAAGGTCATGTTTTTTGACGAACCCGCCGAAGCCTTTGCACCGCGCGAGGGTCGGACATCCGTCGTCATGGGACTTTCCGCGGTCTTCACGGTCGCATTCGTTCTGCCTTTGGTGGGTGGAGCACTGGTCGATGCAGCGACCGCGGCTGCCTCCGCACTCGTGCATTAGCTCAAGCCATCGATGGACGGAAATTCACCGCCGAGGATTTTTCACTTCGCCGAAACGGGATCGACGAACGCCGATGCCATGCGTCTGGCGCTCGACGGAGAGGTACTTCCCTTCTGGGTAACCGCTGACATCCAGACCGGGGGGAGGGGGCGCTCGGGGCGAATCTGGGTCTCTCGGCAGGGAAATCTTCACGCCAGCTTGGCCCTCGGCTGTGCTGCGCCGATGGAAAAGGCGGGCCAATTGTCACTTCTTGCCGGAATTTCCGTCATAGACGCCGTTCGGCTCACAATGGACCTTGCGCAGGACGCGCAACTTCGCCTCAAATGGCCGAACGATATTTTGATTGGCGTCGCCAAGGCGGGTGGAATTTTGGTCGAGAGCACGTCGTTACGCGAAGGCTCCGGCTTTTTAGCGATATTGGGTTTTGGATTGAATCTCGTGGCTTTCCCGGATGCGATTGGACGCGAAGTAACGGCACTTGCGCGCCACGGCAAGGCGCCGGAGCCGCGCGTCCTGCTGTCCGCGATCTCGGATCGTCTGTTTTTCTGGCTCGACCGCTGGAAGGCCGGATCGGACTTCGGCGCGATCCGTGCAGCGTGGATCGAACGGGCTGGCGAGATAGGTGAACCGATCGTAGTCAACGCCGCCGAGGGCCCTATCTCGGCGACGTATCAGGGGTTGACCGAGAAGGGAGCTTTACTTGCCGACGTTGACGGCGTCCTCAAGGAATTCAATTACGGAGACGTCACCCTGCCCGGCGAAGTGACACGCGACGGGGTTCCATGAGCGAACGCCCGTTGTCATCTCCCTCCTCCGGAAATTTCAATTCAGACGAACTGGTATTCATGGCTCTCGGCGGCCTCGGCGAGATCGGCATGAATGTGTATCTCTATGGCTTCGGGCCGCCGAGAGCGCGCTCGTGGCTGATGGTCGATCTCGGCGTCACGTTCCCTCACGAATCAGAACCTGGAGCCGACGTCGTTCTGCCCGATCTTCGCTATATCATCGCGGAGCGCAGGAACCTCGCGGGATTGGTCTTGACCCACGCCCACGAGGATCATATCGGCGCCGTCATCGATCTCTGGCCATCGCTCGAATGCCCGATCTTCGCGACGCCATTCACATCGAGAATGCTGAAGATCAAGCTCGGCGAATTCGGCGGCTCTCGCACATTGCCGATCACGGAAATTCCGCTTGGCGGCCGTTTCAAGGCCGGGCCATTCAACGTCGAATTCGTCAGCCTCACCCATTCAATCCCTGAGCCCAATGGGCTTGCGATCCGGTCCCCCGCAGGCATCGTTTTTCATACCGGCGACTGGAAGCTCGATCCGACGCCCGTCGTCGGTCGTCCTCATGATGTCGAGAAGCTGGAGGCGCTCGGAAAAGAGGGCGTCTTGGCTCTTGTCGGCGACTCGACAAACGCGATGCGAGAAGGGCGTTCGGCCTCCGAAGCCGACGTAGCCCAGACGCTCAAAAAGATCATTGCCGACGCACCCCGCTGTGTCGCCGTTACGCTTTTTGCATCGAACGTCGCGCGCGTCGCCTCGATCGCCGCTGCCGCCCATGCCGCCGGACGATCACTCGTCGTCGCGGGTCGCGCGCTGCATCGGATCATAGAGGTCGCAGTAGAGACGGGATACCTTCCTGAAAGCTTCACCTATCTCGACCAGCAGCGTTTCTCGGAGCTCTCCCGCAACAAGGTGGTCGTCCTTTGCACCGGCAGCCAGGGCGAATCGCGCGCGGCGATTTCGCGGATCGCCGAAGACGAGCATCCTGACATTTCGCTCGACAAAGGCGATCTCGTCATTTTTTCCTCACGGACGATCCCGGGAAACGAAAAAGCGGTATCGCGCGTCCAGAACGCGCTGGCCCGGCTGGGCGTCGACATCATCACCGACGGCGAAGCGCTTGTGCACGTCACGGGCCATCCGCGCCGTGATGAGCTCAAAGATATGTACGCGTGGCTCCGCCCGAAGATCGCTGTCCCGATGCACGGCGAGGCGCGACATCTGAAAGAGCATGCCAAGCTCGCGCGCGCCTGTGGCGCTGGCGAGACCTTCACAATCGTCGACGGCGAGATGCTGAAACTCTGGCCCGCGCCGGCGTCCGTTATTGACGAGGCACCCGTCGGCCGCCTCTATCGTGACGGAAATCTCATCGTTCCCGATATTGAAGGACCCGTGAAAGCGCGGCGTAAGTTGTCCTTCGTTGGGATTGCCGTCGTCGCGATGGCTCTGACGCGTCGCGGCGAAGTCATGGGCGAGCCTGGTCTTGTCCTCGAAGGCATTCCAGCCGCCGATAGGGACGGCGACTCTATGCGCGAGATCGTGCTTGATGCGATCGACGGCACCATCCGCTCGATACCGCCGAAGCGCCGCGGCGACCACGTCATGCTGCAGGATGCGGTTCAGCGAGCCGTTCGATCGGCAATTAACGAAGCCTGGGGCAAGAAGCCGGTTGTCAAAGTGCTTCTCTCTGTGGTGGATGGCAGAAACTAACGTCCCGGCTTGACCTGGACGCACCGCCGCGCTGGAGAACGGAGCATGATCGGACGCCTGAACCACGTTGCCATCGCGGTCAAGGATCTCGCGAAAGCCTCAGCCGTCTATAAGGACGCACTCGGCGCCAAGGTCGGTGCGCCGATGGCGCAGCCGGAGCATGGGGTGACGGTTGCGTTCATCGAACTGCCCAATACGAAAATCGAGCTTCTCGAGCCGCTCGGGGAAACGTCGCCAATCGCGAAATTCCTTGAAAAATCTCCCGACGGGGGGATCCATCATGTGTGCTATGAGGTTGATGACATCATAGCCGCGCGTGACCAGTTGAAATCTCAGGGCGCGCGCGTCCTCGGCGACGGGACGCCAAAAATCGGTGCGCACGGCAAGCCTGTGCTGTTCCTGCATCCTAAGGATTTTTGCGGTACGCTTGTCGAGCTGGAGCAGGTCTGAATCAGGCCTCCTGGCTCAAGTTCGAAGGGTCTCGCCATGCGAACGTCCATTGCGGTCGCCACGTTCTTTTGCCTCTGGTTCATCACGCTTTTCACCGTTCTGCCGTTCTTCGCAAAAACCCAGGGTGAAGCAGGCGATGTCGTACCGGGAACGCCCGAAAGTGCGCCACACAGGCTCAATCCGTTGCGTCTTTTCCTGGTCAATACCATCGTGACGAGCCTCCTCTTCGCGATCATTTACGCCATCGTCGCGAATGTCGACATCATGGGATTGTATTTCTCGTTTTTCGGCCGCGGCCTTTAGGGCTGACCATTCACCATTGAGCGCCGGTATGCGCCAAATCCGGCCAAAACCGCAAATTCCGCACAGAACGCGATCAATCCGCAGCCAAATCTCGCCGGGCATGTTGCAAGCTACGGTCTGAGCGGGTATGCGCGCTCATACCGGCAAACGGCGGGGCATCTTGTATGCCGCCCAGAAACAAAAAGTCGACGCGATGCAGAGTGTTCTATCCCTCTCGGCCCTTTCTGAATGGGCCACAAAAGAAGGTGCGTCGGGCTCATCTCCTTGGAGGCCTCTGCGATGAGCAAGCGAGCGCTGCCAGTAACACGCGACGAGAACTTCCCTGAATGGTATCAGGCTGTCGTTCGCGACGCCGACATGGCGGAGACAAGCCCCGTTCGCGGCTGCATGATCATCAAACCGTGGGGTTGGGGCGTGTGGGAGCGCATCCAGGCCGATCTCGATGCACGCATCAAAGATACGGGGCACGACAACTGCTATTTCCCGCTCTTTATTCCGATGAGCTTCATCGCCAAGGAGGCGGAGCACGTCGAAGGCTTCGCCAAGGAGATGGCGGTCGTTACCCACCATCGCCTTAAGAACGAGGACGGCAAGCTGGTGGTCGATCCGGAAGCCAAGCTCGAAGAGCCGCTGATCGTCCGTCCGACGTCCGAAACGATTATCGGAGATGCGTTTCAGCGCTGGATAAAGAGCTATCGCGATCTGCCGATGCTCATCAACCAGTGGGCCAATGTCGTGCGCTGGGAAATGCGTACGCGTCTCTTTCTGCGCACGGCCGAATTCCTCTGGCAGGAAGGCCATACTGCGCATGCTGATCGCGACGACGCGGTCTCCGAAACGTTAAAGATGCTCGAGGTCTATCGCTCGTTCGCGGAGGAAGTGCTGGCGATGCCGGTGATCGCCGGCGAGAAGCCTGCGAACGAGCGCTTTCCCGGTGCCGACAACACCTACTCGATCGAAGCGATGATGCAGGATGGTAAGGCTTTACAGGCCGGCACGTCGCATTATCTGGGAACGCACTTCGCCGAAGCGCAGAACATCCAATTCCAGAATGCGCAAGGCGCGCTGACTTATTGCCATACGACAAGCTGGGGGGTCTCGACGCGTCTGATCGGCGGCGTGATCATGACACACGGCGATGATGACGGCCTGCGCCTTCCGCCGATGATCGCGCCGCGCCAGATCATCATCGTTCCAATGCTTCGCGAGAAGCCGGAGGACGCTGCGCTCATCGAGTATTGCATTTCGCTCGAGAAAGAACTGAAAGCGGCGGGTATCCGCACTCTCGTTGATGTGAAGCCGGTGAAGTCGGCCGAGAAGCGCTGGAACTGGGTGCGACGCGGCGCTCCGGTCATCATCGAGATCGGCGGGCGGGACGTGAGCGGCGAAAATGTTACCTTCATGCGCCGGGATCGCCTGCGCGACGGCGACAAGGTGATTTCCAAGACGGTGCCGCGAGCAGAATTCGTGGCTGGCGCGATGGTTCTCCTGAAGGAAATCCAGGATTCCCTTTACGCTGAAGCGAAGACGAGGCTCGAGGGCAACATCCTAACCAACTTCACGTCGTTTGAGGAGCTTGCCGAGTATTTCGGCCCCGCCGAATCCGACGACGAGGGAGGTGCCTTCAGAGGCTGGGTCCGTGTCCCGTGGTCGCGTCCGGAGGGTGAAGCCCTTGAACAAATCGCCGATCGGTTGAAGGCTTTGAAACTCACGATTCGCAATGCGCCGCTGATGCAGGAAGCCGCGACAGGCAAGTGTATCTTTACGGGCGAGGCGGCAACAGAATACATCCTGATTGCCCGCGCATACTAAAACGGCCGCAATAGGGTGGGATGGCCTTATCTGCGACACAGGAAGCTGCGATGCGGCGCGCGACGGGGAGAACTCTGGTGGGGCGACGATGACAGTTTCAGCGCGGGACACGACGGCCGCCGGAAGGTCAGCAGATCGGGCTGCCCTCGGGGGAACGAAACCCTTTTCAGCATTCGAGTGGATGATCGCCGGACGCTATCTGCGCGCCCGGCGAAAGGAAGGCTTCATTTCGGTCATCGCCGGCTTCTCGTTTCTCGGCATCATGCTCGGCGTCGCGACGCTGATTATCGTCATGGCTGTGATGAACGGGTTCCGGCACGATCTCTTCGCCAAGATCATGGGCCTCAACGGGCATGTTATCGTTCAGAAGGTCGGCGACCGTTTCACCGATTACGACGCGATTGCTGAAAAGATCCGGAAAGTCCCTGGCGTTCAGATGGCGATGCCGGTGATAGAAGGCCAAGTCATGGTGTCGTCCAGCACGCAGGCTCTGGGCGGGCTCGTGCGCGGCGTTCGTGAGAGCGATCTCAAGTCATTGAAGCTCGTGTCTGGGAATATGCGGGCAGGCACACTCGACGGCTTCGACAATCAGCACGGGATCGCGATGGGCGTGCGATTGGCGAACCAGCTCCGCGTGGGGTTGGGAGACACGGTCACGCTTGTTTCACCGCACGGCGCCGCAACGCCCTTTGGAACCGCTCCGCGCTCCAAAGCCTATCAAATCACGTCGATTTTTGAACTTGGAATGTCCGAGTACGACCGCATGATGATCTTCATGCCGCTTGCAGAGGCGCAGAAGTATTTCTCAAAGAACGGAGAGACGGACGTCGTCGAGGTGGTCGTCGACAACCCGGAAGACGTGGATCGCTACGACGAGCTGATCAAGAATGCCGGCGGACCGACCATTGCCGTGAACGATTGGCGTCAGCGTAACGAGACGTTCTTTAACGTGCTCTCCGTAGAACGAAACGTCATGTTCATCATCCTGTCGCTGATCGTCCTGGTCGCAGCGCTGAATATCATTTCGGGGCTGATGATGTTGGTGAAGGACAAGGGCCGCGACATCGCAATCCTGCGAACCATGGGCGCCACCAAGGGTGCCGTGATGCGCATTTTCTTGATCACCGGTGCATCGATCGGCGTCGTGGGCACGCTGGCCGGGCTTCTCATCGGCGTCCTGTTTTGCTGGAATATCGAGCGCATCAAGGATTTCGTCGCTTGGGCATCCGGCACAGTCGTGTTCGATCCAAGCGTTTATTATCTGACGAAGCTACCGGCCGAGATCGATTTCCATGAAACCGGCGGCATCGTCGTGATGGCGCTCGTGCTCTCGGTCATCGCGACGCTCTATCCGTCGTGGAAAGCTTCGAAGCTCGATCCAGTCGAAGCGCTACGGTACGAGTAGGATCCATGGACACCACTCCGATCGCGCCGATCCTCCAGCTTCAAGGCGTCACTCGATCCTTTCGTCAGGGCGAAAAGGAAATCGTAGTCTTATGTGGTGTCGATGCTGTGCTGTGGCCTGGTCAGGCGGTGGCGCTGGTCGGACCATCAGGCGCGGGCAAGTCGACGCTGCTTCACATCACCGGTCTTCTCGAATCGCCTACCGGCGGACGCGTGATCGTCAACGGTCGCGACTGCGCGACCATGAGCGAAGCCGAGCGCACACGCCTGCGCCGCCGCGAGATCGGTTTTGTCTACCAGTTTCACCAGCTGCTGCCTGAGTTCAGTGCGCTGGAGAATGTCGTCATTCCGCAGCTCATTCTCGGCAAGAGCCGCAGTGCAGCGGAGGCGCACGCCCGTGAATTGCTTGCGAGCGTCGGCCTCGCGCACCGTGCCGACCACAGACCGGCGGAACTGTCGGGCGGCGAGCAGCAACGAACAGCGATCTGCCGCGGTCTGGCGAATAGCCCCCGGCTGCTGCTCGCGGACGAGCCGACCGGCAACCTCGACCCGCATACGTCGGACCACGTTTTTCTTCAGTTGATCGAGGTCATCCGCCGCCAGGGCGTGGCGGCGCTGATCGCAACCCATAATATGGAACTTGCGAGCCGCATGGATCGCGTGCTGCAAGTACATGAGGGGCAGCTCGTCGAGGTCTCACTGGCGCGCCCGCGCTGATCAACGGTCCGAAGGACCTCTGCGAATTCGCCTGTTTATGCTGCGATTTCCCGCCGCGACAGACCCGGACAAATCGCGCAAAATGGGTCCATGAACGCTCCGATTCGCACAGCTTCGCGCGCGCCCAAATTCATCCACCTGAAAGTCCATTCGGCGTATTCGCTGCTCGAAGGTGCGTTGCCGATCTCGAAGCTCGTCAAGCTTGCGACCGCGATGAACCTTCCGGCAATCGGCCTGACGGACACCAACAACCTCTTCGGCGCGTTGGAATTTTCAGACAAGCTCTGGTCCGCCGGTGTGCAGCCCATCGTCGGCACCACGATCGACATCGATTTCGGTGACAATCGCGATGGTGGTCCTGTGGCGCTGAAAGCGATGAGCAACGAGCCGCGCGTCAAGCCGGCCGGGAAGCTCGCGCTTTTCGCCATGAATGCCGACGGCTTCGCCAATCTGATGAAACTGTCGAAGGTCTTGAACTTCGAGGCGGCACCCGACGAGCCGGCGCATGTCAAGATCGGCAGGCTTGAAGAATTGTCCGCCGGCCTCATCGCGCTGACGGGCGGTCCGCAGGGCCCGATTGATAGCGCCTTTCGCAACAGCCAGCCCGACCATGCGGAAGAGCGTTTGAAAACATTGGAGAAGATCTTCGGAGATCGCCTCTACGTCGAAGTCCAGCGGCACGGGCTTGCCGAAGAGGCCGAGGTCGAGCCGCAGCTTCTCGAACTCGCCTATGCGCGGCGGCTCCCCATTGTCGCAACGAACGAATGCTACTTCGCCGCGCGCGCCGACTACGAGGCGCACGACGCGCTTCTCTGTATTGCCGACGGCCGTTACGTCGTCGAGGACGATCGCCGTCGTGCGAGCCCGGAGCACTATCTCAAGACTGAAGACGAAATGGCCGCGCTTTTCGCAGATCTGCCTGAAGCGCTGTCGAACACGATCGAGATCGCAATCCGCTGCGCATTTCGCCCGGAGGGCAAGAAGCCCATTCTCCCGCGCTTTGTCGCAAGCGACGACAGCCTGAGCGAGATCGAGAATTTCCGCCTTGAGGCTGCGGAACTCAAAAACCAAGCCATCGAAGGCCTGAAGCGGCGCCTCGCTGCACATGGGCCCGCACCTGGCTATAGCGTCGAGGATTACGAGAAGCGCCTCGCCTACGAGATCGACGTCATCACCCAGATGAAGTTTCCCGGCTACTTCCTGATCGTCGCCGACTTCATCAAATGGTCAAAAGCGAATGGCGTGCCTGTCGGACCGGGGCGCGGCTCGGGTGCTGGCTCGCTCGTCGCCTATGCTTTGACGATCACCGATCTCGATCCTCTGCGTTTTGGTTTGCTGTTCGAGCGCTTTCTCAATCCTGAACGTATCTCGATGCCGGACTTCGACGTCGACTTCTGCCAGGAAAAGCGCGATCGCGTGATCGACTACGTCCAGAAGAAATACGGCGCCGATCGCGTTGCCCAGATCATCACGCATGGAAAGCTGCAGGCGCGCGCCGTGCTTCGCGATGTCGGCCGCGTGCTGCAGATGCCCTATGGCCAGGTCGACCGGCTCTGTAAGCTCGTTCCGAACAACCCCGCCAATCCGGTGACGCTCCGCGAAGCGATCGACGGCGAGCCGAAGCTTCAGGAAGAACGCGACCGCGAACCGATCGTCGCCCGCCTGCTCGAAATCGCTGAAAAGCTCGAAGGCCTTTATCGCCATGCCTCGACCCATGCGGCAGGCATGGTGATCGGAGACCGTCCGCTCGAGGAGCTTGTTCCACTCTATCGCGATCCGAAGTCGAACTTCCCGATTACGCAATACAACTGGAAGATGGTCGAAGCGGCCGGCCTGGTGAAGTTCGACTTCCTCGGCCTGAAAACGCTGACCGTTCTCGAGAAGGCCGTCAGTCTGATCAAGCAGGTCCGCGGCATCGCCGTCGATTTGCCGAGCTTGCCGCTCGACGACAAACCCACCTACGAGATGCTCGCGAAAGCCGATACGGCGGGCGTGTTCCAGCTCGAAAGTACAGGCATGCGCGAAAGCTTGAAGCGGCTGAAACCCGACCGCTTCGAGGACATCATTGCGATGGTCGCGCTCTATCGTCCTGGACCGATGGACAACATCCCGACCTACATCAACCGCAAGCATGGCGAAGAACCGGTCGACTATCTGCATCCGATGCTCGAAGGCATCCTCAAAGAGACGTACGGCGTCATCATCTATCAGGAGCAGGTCATTCAGATCGCTCAGGTGATGGGCGGCTATACGCTTGGCCAGGCTGACATGCTGCGTCGCGCGATGGGTAAGAAAGACAAAGCCGAAATGGCGAAGCAGCAGGCTCGCTTCGTCGAGGGTGCCGTCAGCAAGGGCGTCAAAAAGGAAGAGGCGATCTACATCTTCGAGCTTGTCGACAAGTTCGCGGGCTACGGCTTCAACAAATCGCACGCCGCCGCCTACGCGCTCGTCAGCTACCACACCGCCTATTTGAAGGCGAACTTCCGCGAGGAATTCTTTGCGGCATCGATGACGCTGGATATGGGCAACACCGACAAGCTCGCGATGTTTGCTTCCGAAGCGCGGAAATCCGGCATACGCATGTTGCCGCCTTGCGTGAACAATTCAGGCGTCGACTTCGGCGTTGAGCCGCCGCCGGGAGAGTCAAAGCTCGGATCGATCCGTTACTCGCTCGCCGCCCTGAAAAATATTGGCGCCAGTGCGGTTGAAACGATCGTCAACGAAAGAAATGCGGGCGGACTTTACGCATCGCTTGGCGATTTCGCTGCACGCGTCGATGCCAAGGCCCTTAATAAACGCGCCATCGAGACGCTCGCCAAGGGCGGAGCCTTCGACACATTGAATTCCAATCGCGCGCTGGTCTCGGCCAATGCCGATACGATCTTGGCGTCGGCGCAACGGCGGACGGCGGACGAGGCTCAGGGCACGACGGATCTTTTCGGCACCGCCGGAAAGCCTGCGGATCTCGTCCTCCGCGCGACGCCCGCATGGACGGCAATGGAGAAGCTCTCGGAGGAATTTCAAGCTATCGGATTCTACCTCTCGGGGCATCCGCTTGATCAGTATGACCGCGTGCTGGCAAAACTTGGAATCAAGAAATTCAGCGAGTTCGAGGCTCTGGTCCAGCGCGGAGCGACAGCCGGGCGTCTCGCGGGAATCGTCATCGCAGCGCGAGAACGCCGCTCGCAGAAAGGCAATAAGTTCGCGTTCGCAACATTCTCGGATGCAACCGGCCAGTTCGAGGCGGTGATTTTTTCCGATACGCTTGCCGCCAGCCGCGAGCTTCTGGAGCCCGGCACGCCGGTGATCGTCTCCGTCGAAGCGGAGCGCGACGGAGACACGATGAAAATGCGCGTCCAGTCAATCGAAGAACTCGACAAGGCTGCTGCTGCAGTGCCGCGCAATTTGAAACTCGTTCTCGATCGAAAGTCGGTAATAGCGAACGCCGCGCCGGTATCGGACGTCGGAAAGTTTCTGAAGCCGAGCGCGCGCGGTGGCGAAATTCGCATCGTGCTGCCACTCGAAGATCGCAATCGCGAAATGGAATTTCTCCTCCCCGGCCGCTACGATGTTTCCCCGCGCGAAGCCATTCGCATCGAAGCGCTCCCAATTGTGGCGGAAATTATCGAAATCTGAAACCGTCGGTTGCGGGTAGGAATGATACACTCAATTCGCTGAATTTTTGTCGTCATCAACGACGGCTTTTAATTCGTATAAGCGTTAGGGGTTCAGGACGTGAGAGACCACGTCTTTTTTTGAGATAGGAGCCCCTGATGAAAAAGAGCTTGATCGCAGCAGCGGTTGCCGCTGCAGTCACCCTCGGTGCCGCTGCCGGCGCTGCAGATGCAGGTGTCGCCGGCGTGAGCCTCAATGGCATTAGCGCCCACGCGGATAAGACCGCCGTCGAACACGTCTATTATAAGAAGCGCTATTACAAGCACCGCCATTACAAGCATCGCAAGTGGGTCTGCGCGTGGCGTCACGGCCATCGTCACTGCTACTGGCGCTATTGGCGTTAAGTGCTGAATTTGGAAGAGGGTAGCGCTCTGTTGCTACCTTCTTCTGACATAGTTTGAGTGCATAGCTCCCGACCCTTGAGCTAGCCAAAAACGAGGCAAGACATGTCAAAATTCTACGCCGCTTTGGTCACGGCTTTGCTGTTCGCTCCCCTTGCTCCCCTCGCTCACGCTGCCGACGATGATCAGGAGCCGCCGAAGATGAGCGCACCGGACATCAAGAAGAATCTCGAAGCGGCAATCTCCGATCCGGCGAAGGTGAAAGCCTACTGCGCCATGTCCAAGAAGATGGACGAGGTGG
>CAYYDL010000814.1:0-1985 GCA_964470545.1 uncultured Hyphomicrobium sp.
GAGATCCGCACCGTCGATGCTGCGGGCGCGGACTGGATTCACTGTGATGTGATGGACGGCCATTTCGTCCCGAACATCACTTACGGTGCGCCGGTGATCAAAGCCGTCCGCGGCGCCTCGAAAAAAATCTTCGATGTGCACCTGATGATCGCTCCGGTCGATCCGTTCATTGCGGATTTCGCCGCGGCCGGCGCCGATATCATCACAGTCCACGCCGAGGCCGGACCCCATCTCGACCGTTCGCTGCAGGCGATCCGTGCGCTCGGAAAAAAGGCGGGTGTCTCGCTCAACCCATCGACGCCCGAGACCGTCATCGAATATGTTCTCGATCGGCTGGACCTTATCCTGCTGATGAGCGTCAATCCGGGATTCGGAGGACAGTCCTTCATCCCGGCTGTCGTCGATAAGATCCGTCGCGTCAAGGCGCTCGTCGGCTCGCGCCCGATCGACATCGAGGTGGACGGTGGCGTGACGCCGGAAACCGCCCCGCTCGTCGCCAAAGCTGGCGCCAACGTGCTCGTCGCAGGGTCGGCCGTCTTCAAGGGCGGCACCGAAGAAAGCTACCGCGCCAACATCAGCGCTATACGCAAAGCGGCAGCCGCTGCCATCTCAAACCGCGCTTGAAATAGCGGCGTTCCGGCGTATTTCCACAAACGATGACCGAACGCCCATTTTCCGATCTGTTGCCCATTGATGCCGTGCTCGGCGAAGTTCGCGGCGCACTCCGCACGTATGGCGCTGCGGTGCTCATAGCTGCGCCGGGCGCCGGTAAGACAACGCGCGTACCGCTGGCACTTCTCGATGAACCGTGGCGCAACGGCGGCAAGATTCTCGTTTTGGAACCCCGCCGTATCGCGGCGCGGGCTGCGGCGGAGCGCATGGCCGCGAACCTCTCCAGTTGCCTCGGTGAAGACGTTGGCTTGCGTGCCAGGCTGAATTCCAAGACGAGCCCTCGCGTCTCGGTGGAAGTCGTGACAGAAGGCGTCTTCACGCGCATGATCTTAGATGATCCCGAACTCAAGGGCGTCGCGGCCGTTCTCTTCGATGAGTTCCATGAACGCTCGCTTGATGCCGATCTCGGGCTCGCACTGGCGCTTGATAGCCGCTCAGCGCTTCGCCCCGATCTCAAGATCATCGTCATGTCGGCAACGCTCGAAACTGGGGCCGTCGCCAAGTTGCTCGGCTATGCGCCGGTGATCAAAAGCGAAGGCCGGGCATTTCCCATCGAGACGCGCTATCTTGGTCGCCGCGCACCGCGTCTGGAAGACGATGTAGTCGACGCCGTTCTGCGCGCAGTCAGGAATGACAGCGGTTCGATTCTCGCCTTCCTTCCAGGGCAGGGAGAGATTGCGCGCATCATCGACCGCTTATCTGATAAGCTACTTCCCTCGGATATTGACGTCGTGCCGCTTTATGGCGGCTTAGATCCGGCCGTACAGGATCGCGCCATTTCACCCGCAAGACTTGGGCACCGGAAGATCGTTCTCGCGACATCGATTGCAGAAACCTCGATCACGATCGAGGGTGCCCGCGTCGTCATCGACAGCGGCGTCGCCCGCGTGCCGCGCTACGAGCCGGACGTGGGAATTACGAGGCTTGAGACCGTGCGCGTCTCCCGCGCGTCCGCAGATCAGCGTCGGGGTCGCGCCGGTCGAACAGAGCCAGGCATTTGCTACCGGCTGTGGGACGAGCCGGAGACCCAGGGACTCGTGCCGTTTGCAGAGCCCGAGATTCGCTCCGCCGATCTCTCGGGTTTGCTGCTCGATTGCGCGGAATGGGGAACGAATGACCCGCGCTCTCTTGGGTGGCTCGATCCGCCTGCCGAGGGAGCGCTCGCGGCAGCACGGACAAGCCTTCAGGCCATAGGAGCGATCGATAACGACGGCCACATCACAACGGAAGGCCGGCGGCTTAGATCCCTGCCGCTTCCACCGCGATTGGCGCGCATGGTTTTGAAAGCCGGCGAAAGTGGAAGCGGCGAAAGA
>CAYYDL010000815.1:0-3143 GCA_964470545.1 uncultured Hyphomicrobium sp.
GTCCCTTGCCCTCTGCTCGTCGGCTGCGTTCGCTATCATGGTCATCCTCTGGAGCCCGGCCGAAGGGCAAACCGTGGAACTGATGCCTCTCCGGACGATATAACATGTCGGGATGGCGGACCATCCGGTTCAAGGGCCGAATGCCTTATTTTATCCCCGTGCGGCGCGACCAAGGTAAAATGCGCCGGTGGCTGGCGGAATGGGTGAGATTCTCAAAAGAAGTTCATCCAATGAGCACATTTTGTCTTAATCTTGCCGCCAATTGGCCTGCTCGACCGCGCAATTATTAACCATCGCAGCAAGCGATTCACCGAAAGGCTGGGAACCGACCTCAGGATGGACGTCAAGTTTCTGATCGACAGGCTGGTGGAGAACGCCCGGCCGATCGGCATAGCCGTCTTCATAGCGAGCACGCTTTTTCTTCTCCTTCGGACGCGCGTCGCGCGGCGGCTTCGGGCCGCGATCGAGGAGACGATTTTCAGCAATTGGCGACTGGCGCTGCTTGGCACGACCGGCGTCGTCCTCTCGGCTGCCGCGGGCTGGCGGACCTGGGAGGGAATGTACAATTTCACCGGCGAGCCGCTGCTCTCGGGCATGGTCACGTTCGGCATCCAGGGCATCATGCTGATCGTCGCGTGGCTGATCGGCGAAAGCTTCGCCACGGGCATGAACCGGGTGTCGCGGCCTGGCCACTCGGGAGTTGTCAGCTCAGGGGCGCAGCCGTGGATCGCGACGTTCATAGGGCTGTTGCTTTTCCTGATCGCGTTCGTGTTGTTCCTGCAGTGGCATGGCGGAAGCGATACGAAATACGCCACCGGCATCGAGAACCTCGACTGGTCAGCGGCAGGCAATAAATTCCTGATGTTCGGCGCGGGACTCTTGCTCGTCGCCCTCTTCGCGCTTTATGCGGCGAGCGACATCGTCCGGCCGTACGTGCAGGTCGTGCGGATCATCATCCGGAATTCAATGCTGTGGCTGATGTTCTTCGCTTGCATGGCGACGAGCGTCTTCTTTTCCTTCGACAGCTTCTCCACCGCGATCTTCCCGCCATCGGAGCGCGTGCGCGCGGCCGAACTTCGCGCGCAGAACCAAGTGTCGGGCGTCATCACCGACATCGAACAGGCGATCGCGGCGCGGCATGCGGCGCTGGCGGAAGACCTGTTCAAGACCGACGCTTGGACGGCTTATGATGCGCAGCTCGAAAAGATCGCGCAGGCGGCGACGCAGTCGCAGAGCGTGATCGAGAAATACGTCAACGACCAGATCGAGGAGCGCCGCCAGGCCGTTCAAGAGCAGCAGGAGCGGATGGCGTCAGCGCAGGCGGGACAAGCCGGGCTCGCCAATCGCAAAGTTTCGCTGACGGACGAGAAGGCGAGCCTTGCTGGCCAACGGCCGGAACTTGCGGCGGATTACGCGGCCAAGAAGGCCGACTACGATCAGAAGTTGAAAGATGTCGATGCGAAACGCGTCGAAGCATTGGCCGAGGACAAAGGCGTCGAAGGCAGCGGCAAGGCCGGGCGCGGTCCGCTCTATCGCCAGCGCATGGCGGAACTCGCGACGCTGCAGGCCGCGGCGCAGATCGCCAAGGAGCGCATGGCGAATGCGCAGAAGCGGCTCAACACCGTCGAAACGCGCCTTTCCGCCATCGATACCGAGCTTGCGACCCTCGACGGCGATCTGGCCAAGTACAAGGGCGAGGCGGATACCGCGCAACAGCGGATCAAGCTCGCCGAGGACGGCGTTCAGACCGACACCGGACCGAAGATCGATCCGTCGCGCATCCTCCCGTTGTTCGAGCGCACGCGATCAGAATTCCGCGCCGATCCAACAGTCGATCATCTCAACAACGTGCAGCGGATGTGCAGCGACATCTCCACTGCGATGCAGGCAACGCCGGAGACAAAATCGCTCGTCAAGGACATCGACTGCGATCCGAAAACGACGGCCGATGCCGCATCTACGCTTTTCGGGCTTGAGGACGGGACAAAAGTCTTCGAATCGACGTGCGTCGGCGGCGACAAGCTCAACGCCAACACGTCGACCGATGCGCTCTTCGCCTTCGCGCGGCGTTGCCTCTCGGATAGCGCGCTGCCGAGCAACGATACGGATGCGCTGCGGGCCGAGATCAACCGTATGGAACTCTCGCGCGATGACAAGGCGCATCGCTTCGTCGTAACGCTCAATGCATTTCAAGACGGCAACCGGCTTGCGTATCTGGCGCTTGCGATCGCCATCGGCCTCGACGGCTTGATCTTCATGTCGGGGCTTTTCGGTGCGAATGCCGTGCGCTCGCCGTTGTCGGATATTCCGAGTTATCGGTCGCGGTCGGGGGCGCAGCTTGAGGCGACGATCAATGCCGCGCTCGGGGCGCATCCTTACGAGACCGCCTGGCTGACGCTGACGTCGCTCCGGCCGATCACCAATCAGGACGGATTTTCGGCCCTTGCTGATTTGAGCGCAATGGAGCGTTCGCAAGCCGACCGCGTGCGCATGGTGCTGACGGCCGGGGCCGATATCGGCGCCGTCGAGACCGTGAGCCACAATCCGGAGCGGTACCGAGTCCGGAGCGAGCTGCGCGAATATCTGTCATCCATTTGCGACAAGCAGTTCAAGACCGACGCGACCGCTAAAGACAAAGCTCGGCTCGAACAGCTTGTCTCCGCGGCGCTGGCGCCCCATCCGCGCGAACATTCGGAAATCGTGCTCAATACGCTGGAGCCCATCCGTGAAACCGAGGGCTTCACGTCGATGGTGACGCTGACGGACATCGCGAATGACTACGACTCACGCGTCATTCGCCGGGTCATGAACGCTGGTGCCGCCGTGAAAGCGGTGGCGCCTGACGTCAAAATTGATGATCGCTACTACATTCGTCCCGCGCTCTACGAGACGCTTTTGACGATCCGCGCAACAGCGCCGGAAAGTCCAGGCTATCGATACGAGCGCGACCGCTTCGAAGGCGTGCAGGAACGCCCTGCGATCGATGCGGGGGCGCTTCGCGTGGCGCAGCCGGAGTTGCCGCTTCATAGCAAAGGAAGCATCCCCGAGATTCAAAGGCGGCAAGAGCGGCCGGCTCTTCCCGGGCTAGAGCCGCTCTCAAAAGAAGAAAAGCTGCGGTTTGCTGCCTATTATCGCGAGGCGCT
>CAYYDL010000816.1:0-4053 GCA_964470545.1 uncultured Hyphomicrobium sp.
GAGTGACGTATGGCGGAGACCCCTCTCACGGGCCGGATTGCGCTTGTCACGGGTGCGTCCCGCGGCATCGGACGTGCCGTGGCGCTAGGCCTCGCCAAAGCTGGCGCTCATGTCATACTCTCCGCGCGTTCCGTCGGCGCCCTTGAATCTGTTGACGACGAAATTCGTTCGGCCGGCGGCGCTGCCACGCTCCTGCAGCTCGACCTGAGAAAGGGCGAGCGCGTCGATCAGATCGGCCCGACGATCTACCAGCGCTGGGAGCGCCTCGACATCCTCGTTGGCAATGCAGGTATTCTTGGCCCGCTTTCGCCGCTCGGCCACACGACCGACGACGGCTTCCTGTCCACGATCGACATCAACCTCATCGCCAACTGGCGCCTGATCCGCACGCTCGATCCGCTTTTGAAACGATCCGATGCCGGACGTGCCATCTTCGTGACGTCTGGTGCCTCAAGTGGAAAATATGCCTATTGGGGGGCGTACTCCGCATCGAAGGCAGGGCTCGAGGCGCTCGTCAAGACTTGGGCCGCCGAACTCGAAAATACGCCCGTGCGCGCCAACCTCATCAATCCCGGAGCCACGCGGACCCAGATGCGCGCGAAAGCCTTTCCAGGGGAAGACCCCGAGACGCTGCCCGCGCCCGAAGATCTTGTCCCGCTGTTTCTCGAACTCGCCTCTCCTGAGTGCAACAGAAATGGCGAGATAATAAATTTCCGTGAGTGGAACCAGCCGCGCGCGTGAGCGAAGTCGAGTTTACATTTTTGACATTTCTCGTGCAAAAATCGCATTTCTTGGCCGGAAATTCATTCCCACATCCCTGGCAACCACTGCGATGACAGATTCCGCCTCATTACGGTCACATCATCGCGCGTTTTGACGATCGCGGTCGGGGGGCCGTCTCGCGTCCGGTTGGACACGGAACACGACAGTTGGGGAAGTCAGGGGAATGCTCTCAAAAAGAAGTCTTGTAATGCTGCTCACACTCGCGAGCGGCACGCAAACGGCATGGGCCGATGCATCGATGGATCGCGTGCTCAAAGAGCTGCAGCCGGAAGAGCGTGCCCATCAGGTTTGTAACCTCCGAGGCATCGACGCCATCCGCAAAGGCAGCCATTTGAGAGGCGTCGACCGGGTCACGACGACCATTCAGAAACCTGCTGTTTTCAAGGATAACGTCGTCACCGCGAAAGGCGGCGCTGTCCGTGCGAAGAACCACTGGTATTTCCTCGATTTCACCTGCACGGTCACCGCCGACCAGATGCGGGCCAAGTCATTCAATTACAAACTGGGCGGTGAAATTCCTGAAGCGAAGTGGGAAGATTACGGTCTTTGGAAATAGCCAGCCGCGCCATGACGTGCGGCCGCTTCAGGTGAACGAGATCATCATGCCATCGTAGGCCGGCTCGACGCCATCGGGTAGCTGCCGGGCCAATGTTTCATAGTCGAGTTCGCTCGTCATGTGGGTCAGGATCGTGCGCTTCGGCTTGAGACGCTCGGCCCACGCGAGGGCCTGCTTGACGCTGAAATGGCTCTCATGACTCGTATGACGCAAGGCATCGACGATCCACACGTCGAGCCCTTCGAGCAACGGGATCGACGCCGCAGGGATGTCGTTGATGTCCGGCGAATAGGCCAGGTTTGAAACGCGGTACCCGAGCGATTGGATAGAGCCGTGCCACTGCGCGATCGGCTGCGCCGTGATCGCGCCGCCACCGCCGGAAATCACGACTGGCGAAATACCGTCGATCTCATGACCATTCAGCATCGGCGAATAGGAAGAGCCGGGCGGCGTCTCGAAACAGTACGTGAAGCGCGATCTGAGGCTGTCGCCGGTCGCCTTGTTGAAATAGACGTCGACGCGCCGCTTCATGGCGAACGCGACCATCCGCAGATCGTCGATACCGTGCGTATGGTCGGCGTGGTCATGCGTATAAAGCACACCGTCGAGCGCGGTCAGACGCGTCGACAGGATCTGCTCGCGAAAATCCGGCGACGTATCGATCAGAACCGACGTCCGTCCGCCCGACCCCGTGCGCTCGACGAGCGCCGAGCACCTGAGCCGGCGGTTTTTTGGATTATTGGGATCGCATGCGCCCCAGTTCATTCCAATGCGCGGCACCCCACCCGACGAGCCGCTGCCCAATATCGTGCATCGATAGCTCATGCCGCGGCAGGCCCGCCGAAAGCGGACGAAACGGCGTCCGGTCGTTTGGCTTTTCTGTAAAGCCGGAAGAAATTATCTGTCGTCGCGGTTGCAACGTCGTCAGGTGAGACGCCTTTCGTCGAAGCGAGCGCCGCCGCCGTCCGCACGACAAACGAGGGCTCGTTCCGCTTTCCTCGAAATGGAACGGGAGCAAGGAACGGCGCATCCGTTTCGACCAGAATCCGGTCGAGCGGAACGTCGCGCGCGATCTCGCGCAGCGCCTCGGAATTCTTGAACGTAATCACCCCGCTGAACGAAACATAAAGCCCAAGTTCGAGCGCACGCATCGCAAGCTTGCGTCCGCCGGTAAAGCAATGAAGCACCGCCGGAAACGGACCCTTGGCGTGCTCATCCTCGAGAATGGCGATCGTATCGTCGTCAGCATCCCGCGTGTGGATTTCAAGCGGCAAGCCCGTTTCGCGCGCGGCCGCGATGTGGCGGCGAAAGCCCTCGGCCTGCGCCGCGGGCGTCGAGTGCTGATAATGATAGTCGAGACCCGCCTCACCGATGGCGACGACTTTCGGATGCTTCGAAAGCGCGATGATCTTTTCGAGCGGAATATCGAGTTCCTCGTGCGCATTATGCGGGTGCGTCCCGACCGAGCAATAGACGTTCTCGAAGCGCTCCGCGACCGCCTTCACCTCGTCGAACTTTCGAATACGCGTCGAGATCGTAACGAGTGTCGCGACCCCCGCATCGCGCGCCCGCGAAACGACCTGGTCCAGCTCCGGCGCGAAGTCGGGAAAATCGAGATGGCAATGGTGGTCGACAAGCATCAGGTCTTTTACTCTCCAGCAGCGCGCGAGCACGGTGCGGCGCGTTGTCCGCTCATTCAGGCGCGACGTAGCGCGGGAATACGCCCTGTGGCTCCGGGATTTTCGTGCCGGGAATCAAGCGACCCTTGTCGCCGAGGCGCGCGAACGTGCGCGCATCGGACGGAATTGCAAGCAGGTCGAGAAGCTTCGTTGCGCTATCCGGCATGACGGGCTGAATGAGCAGTGCAAACTGACGCACGCACTCCGCCGTCACGTACAGGATGGTCGCCATGCGCGCCGGATCGGTTTTCTTTTTGGCCCAGGGTTCTTCGGCCGCAAAGTAGCGGTTGGCGTCGGCAATGACGCTCCACACGGCATCGAGATAGCGCGTGATCGCCTGCTTATCCATTTCGGCCCGTGCGGTGACGTAGAGTCCATCGGTCGCGGAAAGGATAGCCTCATCCGCTTCGCTCAAGTCTCCTGGCTGCGGAATGGCGCCGTCGCAGTTTTTGAAAATCATCGATAACGAGCGCTGCGCGAGGTTGCCGAGGTTGTTCGCGAGATCGGCGTTGATGCGGTTGACGATAACCTCCGACGAGTAGCTGCCGTCCTGTCCGAACATCACCTCACGCAGAAAGAAGTAGCGCACGGCATCACGGCCGTACGTGCTGACGAGATCGAACGGATCGACCACGTTGCCGACCGACTTCGACATCTTCTCGCCGCGGCTGAACAGAAACCCGTGCGCGAAGACGCGCTTCGGAAGTTCGATGCCGGCCGACATCAGGAACGCCGGCCAATAGACGGCATGAAACCTCACGATATCCTTGCCGATGACATGGACATCAGCCGGCCAGTACTTCCATTTCACAGCGTTGGTATCGGGAAAACCCGCGGCCGTGATGTAGTTCGTCAACGCATCGACCCAGACGTACATGACGTGCTTTTCGTCACCCGGCACCGGCACGCCCCAGTTGAACGTCGAGCGCGAAACGGAAAGGTCCTTGAGGCCGGACTTGACGAAGCTTGCGACTTCATTGCGTCGCTCCACCGGGCCAACGAAATCCGGATGGCTTTCATAAAGCTCCAGTAGTT
>CAYYDL010000817.1:0-3379 GCA_964470545.1 uncultured Hyphomicrobium sp.
GCTTTCGGGTCTTTGGCGGCGTTGATCGGGCGGCCGACAATAATGTGATTGGCGCCGAAGCCGATGGCCTCTTCAGGCGTCGTGACGCGGGTCTGATCTCCAGCCTCGGCACCGGGTAGACGGATGCCGGGGGTGACGATCAGGAAATCGGGACCTGTCTCGGCGCGTACGGCAGCGGCTTCCTGGCCCGAGGCGATGACGCCGTCGAATCCAGCCATTTCGGCCATGCGGGCGCGGCCAACGACAAGGCCTGCGGGCGTCGCCGAGATCCCCTGCTCATCGAGATCGGATTGGTCGAGGCTCGTCAGGACCGTCACGGCCAGGAGCTTCAGGCTTGAAGAACCTCGCCCCCGGACGGCCGCTTTAAGCGTTTTGGTATCATGGCCATGGACGGTGGTGAAATCGATGCCGAGCGCGGCGGCGTTCGCCACGGCGCGTTCAACGGTGTTGCCAATGTCCAGGAATTTGAGATCGAGGAAGACGCGCTTGCCGTCATCCTTCAATTCGCGCGCCAGCTTCAAGCCATCGGTGAAGAGCAGCTCCAGGCCGATCTTGTAGAAGCTTACGGTGTCGCCCAACCGATCGATGAGGTCGCGCGCGGCTCCGTAGGAAGGCAGGTCGAGGGCGACGATCAGCTTGTCTCGCGTGGCAGCGTCGATCATCGAAAATTCCTCTTAGCCGTGCAGCACGCGGGCGGCGCGGGCAAGCTTCTGAATGACGGATTTGAATTGTTCCGTCTGGTCCTTGTTCTTCAGGTGCCCGTGCTCGTCATAGGCGTCGTTGGCGCGGGGCAGCGCGAACTGCTCGGGCAAAACGAGGGCACCGATGCCGAGCTCTAATATGGCGCGAACGTGCATCAGACCGCGCAAGCCGCCGAGTCCGCCGCCCGACGCTGAAGCCAATGCGAAGACGCGCGTGCGATAGACTTCGAGCGGCGCCTCGCCCTCGTCGCGCACGTGGCTCACCCAATCGAGCGTGTTCTTCAGGAGCGGTGTGATGGAGGCGTTGTATTCCGGGCAGACAATCATGATGCCGGTATGCGCCTTCATCAGATTTTTGAGCTTGTGGGCATTCTCGGGCTGGCCCGATTCCGCTTCGAGGTCGCCGTTGTAGAGCGGCATCGGGTAGTCGGCGAGGTCCACGAACGTCGAGGGGATGCTGTTGGCCTCGGCGATCATCGCGCCGAGCTTCGCCAAGCGCTTGTTGAACGAATTGGTGCGGGTGCTTCCTGCGAAGAAGAGAAGGCGCGGATCGGGCGCGGATGCATCTGTCATCGGGTCTGTCGGTCCGGTCTAAAGCATCGAATTCCCCTCATCCGCCCCGTCGGGGCACCTTCTCCCTATGGGAGAAGGAAGTGCACTTTTCCTCTCCCGGAACGGGAGAGGATGCCCGGAGGGCAGGTGAGGGACTGGGAGGCTGGTGTAGCGAGTTTCGGGTCGTTGGCAAGTTTTGGCGTTGCTCTGCGCCAAAGGTCGTGCTCAACCGCTCTTGCCTTCGAAGAATTCCTTGACGCGGGAGAAGAAGCCGGCGCTTTCCGGACTTGTCTCCTTGTGGCTCAAGCGCTCGAATTCTTCGAGCAGCTCGCGCTGCTTGCGCGTGAGGTTCTTCGGCGTCTCGACGTCGACCTCGATGTACATGTCGCCGGAGACCTTGGCGCGCAGCACCGGCATGCCCTTGCCGCGCAGGCGGAACTGCTTGCGGCTCTCGGTGCCTTCGGGGATTTTCACGCGCGTCGTCGTGCCTTCGAGAGTGGGCACGTCGATCTGGCCGCCAAGAGCGGCGGTCGTCATAGAGATCGGCACCTTGCAGAAGATGTCGGCGCCGTCGCGCTGAAAGAACTCGTGCGGCTTGATCGAGAGGAAGATGTAAAGGTCGCCCGGCGTGCCGCCGCGAAGACCCGCTTCGCCCTCGCCCGCGAGCCTGATGCGCGTGCCGTCCTCGACGCCGGCCGGGATATTGACCGAGAGCGTGCGCTCCTTTTGGACGCGGCCGGAGCCTGCGCAATCAATGCACGGATCGTCGATCATCTCGCCACGACCCTGACATGCCGGGCAGGTGCGCTCGATCGTGAAGAAACCCTGGCTGGCGCGGACTTTGCCGATGCCGCCGCAGGTGGTGCAGGTTTTAGCCTTGGTGCCAGGCTTGGCGCCCGTTCCGGAGCAGGTCTCACATTTGACGCTGGCGGGTACGCGGATCTGCGCGGTCTTGCCGGTGTAGGCTTCGGCAAGAGTGATTTCGAGATTATAGCGGAGGTCGGCGCCGGCTTCGCGACCCGAGCGTGAGCGCCCCTGTCCGCGCCGGCCGCCCATGAACTCGCCGAAGAGATCGTCGAAGATGTCGGACATCGAAGAGGCAAAGTCGGGACCGAAGCCAGGACCGCCACGGCCACCCATGCCACCTTCGAACGCCGCGTGGCCGAATTGATCGTAGGCCGCGCGCTTTTGCGGATCTTTCAGAGCCTCATAGGCTTCATTGAGTTCCTTGAAGCGGCGCTCGGCTTCCTTGTCGCCGGCATTGCGGTCGGGGTGGTATTCCTTCGCACGGCCCCGATAGGCGGATTTGATCTCGATATCGGTGGCGCTCCGCTTGACGCCGAGAATTTCGTAGTAATCGCGCTTAGCCATGGTGCGATGTTCTATGACCCGTTAGGTGCATGTTGCTGGTCGGTGGAAGTCGCAACAATAACAAGCGATAATTTCGGATAATTTCAACTTTTCGCCCTCAGGTCGGCCGCGGCATCCCGAAAAAAGGGTGCGCTAGGCCAGCCCGAGGGCGAATCCAAGTTCGACTTTTAAGCCGATTTCTTCCGGTCGTCTTTGACTTCTTCGAAGTCCGCATCGACGACGTCGTCGCCGCTTGCAGACTTCTTCTCGCCGGAGGCCGCTTCGCCGCCTTCGACGCCTTCCGCGCCGCCTTTGGCCGTGTAGACGGCTTCGCCGATCTTCATCGCGACCTGGGTCAACGCTGTCGAAGCCGAACGGATCGCCTCGACGTCTTCACCGGCGATCGCGTCTTTTGCGGCCGTGATCGCAGCTTCGACTTCGCCCTTGATCGCGGCGACGGCCGGGATCGAGCTGTTCTCCGCGAGCGACTTCTCCGTGCCGTGAACGAGGGCTTCGGTCTGGTTGCGGACCTCGACGAGCTCACGCCGCTTCTTGTCTTCGGCTGCGTGGGCTTCGGCGTCCTTGACCATCTTCTCGATATCGGCGTCAGAAAGGCCGCCCGAGGCCTGGATGCGGATCGACTGCTCCTTGCCCGTCGCCTTGTCCTTCGCGGAGACATGGACGATGCCGTTGGCATCGATGTCGAAGGTGACTTCGATCTGCGGCACGCCACGCGGCGCCGGCGGGATGCCGACGAGGTCGAACTGACCCAAGAT
>CAYYDL010000818.1:0-7611 GCA_964470545.1 uncultured Hyphomicrobium sp.
CCGGGCCGGGCCCTGCATGAGACTGCAATTGACCTCCTACGCCGGGCTGTTCGCAGCCCGGCGTTTTGCTGATGGCGGCTGCGACGAGGGCTGATTTGCGGAATTGGCCGACTGACGCTATCTAACCGCTTCGTTTCATCCGCTGCCCCCGAAAAGGCTTATGAAAAGTCATGGCTAAGACGCTGTACGACAAAATCTTCGACGATCACGTGGTTGAGCAATCGCCGGACGGAACGAGCCTCATTTACATCGATCGCCACCTCATCCACGAAGTGACGAGCCCGCAGGCCTTCGAAGGCCTTCGCATGGCAGGCCGCAAGGTTCGCGCTCCCGAAAAGACCCTTGCCGTCGTCGACCACAACGTGCCGACGACCGACCGCACGAAGGGCATCGCCGACGAACAGAGCCGCGTTCAAGTCGAAACGCTCGCGACGAACGCCCGCGACTTCGGCATCGAGTACTACAATGAGCGCGACAAGCGCCAAGGCATCGTCCACGTCGTCGGCCCCGAGCAGGGTTTCACGCTCCCGGGCACGACGATTGTCTGCGGTGACAGCCACACTTCGACGCATGGCGCATTCGGTGCCCTCGCTCACGGCATCGGCACATCCGAGGTCGAGCACGTGCTCGCCACGCAGACGCTGATCCAGAAGAAAGCCAAGAACATGCGCGTGACGGTCGATGGCGTCGCGCCGAAGGGTGTCGGCGCTAAGGACATCACGCTCGCGATCATCGGCGAGATCGGCACCGCGGGCGGCACCGGCTCGGTCATCGAGTATGCGGGCGAAGCGATCCGCGCCTTGTCGATGGAAGGCCGCATGACCGTCTGCAACATGTCGATCGAAGGCGGCGCGCGTGCGGGCATGATCGCGCCCGACGAAAAGACGTTCGCCTTCATCAAGGATCGCCCGAAGGCGCCGAAAGGCGCGGCCTGGGACATGGCGATGAAATACTGGGAGACGTTGCGATCCGACGACGACGCACACTTCGACCGCGAGGTCCGCCTCGACGCCGCGAAGCTGCCGCCCATCGTCTCGTGGGGCACGAGCCCGGAGGATGTCACGTCGGTCGCTGGCTCGGTTCCCAATCCTGCCGATGTCCATGACGAAAACAAGCGCGCCTCGATGCAGCGCGCGCTCGAATACATGGGCCTGACGCCGGGAACGAAGATGACGGACATTCCGCTCGACGTGGTCTGGATCGGCTCATGCACGAACGGCCGTATCGAAGACCTGCGCGCCGTGGCGAAGATCGTCGACGGCAAAAAGATCTCGTCGCGCTTGGCCTACGCGATGATCGTTCCCGGCTCCGGCCTTGTCAAAGAGCAGGCGGAAGCCGAAGGACTCGACAAGATCTTCAAGGATGCGGGCTTCGAATGGCGCGAACCGGGCTGCTCGATGTGTCTCGGCATGAATCCCGACCAGTTGAAGCCGGGCCAGCGCTGCGCCTCGACCTCGAACCGCAACTTCGAAGGCCGCCAGGGCTATAAGGGCCGCACGCACTTGGTCTCGCCGATTATGGCAGCCGCCGCCGCACTCGAAGGCCACTTCGTCGATGTGAGAGAGTGGCAGGGCTAAACGAGCGGACGTCCAGTCCCCTCATCCGCCCCTTCGGGGCACCTTCTCCCCCCAGGAGAAGGAAACCTTTCCTCTCCCGGAACGGGAGAGGATGCCCGGAGGGCAGGTGAGGGACTTATAGATTTACGAGGTGCCCCATGGCTGAAAACGCGACAGCTTCCGTCCAATCCCAATTCGGTCGCGCCGCCGCGGACTACGCAACATCTGCAGTTCATGCCCAGGGCGAAAGCCTCGCGCGCATCGTTGAACTGACGGCGCCACAAAAAACGTGGGCCGCACTTGACGTCGCGACCGGCGCCGGACACACCGCGGCGATCTTCGCGCCACGCGTCGCAAGCATGATCGCGAGCGACATCACCGACGAAATGCTGCTCGAAGCGGCGAAGCTCGCGAACGCCCGCCGCATCGCGAACATCATGACGGTGCCGGCCGCGGCCGACGCGTTGCCGTTTCCTGACGAAAGCTTTGATCTCGTCTGCTGCCGCCTCGCCGCACATCACTTTCCGAAGCTGGAAGCGTTTGTTCGCGAATCCCGTCGCGTCTTGAAAAAGGGCGGACGCTTCGCGCTCGTCGATAACGTCGCGCCTGACGCTGTGCGTGTGCCCGGTGCGAACGACACCGAAATTACGGCGTGCATTGCCGACTACAACAGCTTCGAAAAACTGCGCGACCCAAGCCACGGCTTCGCACCGCCGCCCGAAGTCTGGATCGATCTCTTGACCTCCAACGGTTTCAAGATCGTAGCGCACGAGCAGATGGAAAAGGAACTCGACTTCGCGTCGTGGGTCGCTCGCATGCGCTGCGCGCCTGACGTCATCGTCGAGCTTGAGCGGCTTTTGACCGCCGGCCCCGCACATCTCAGAACGTTCTTGAAGCCACGTCGCGACGACAAGGGCGCTCTGCATTTCACCTTGCAGGAACTGCTGCTCGTCGCCGACAAGCAAAGCTGAGCGAAAACGGCCTTCCTATTTCGCGCGACCGGCCCTATCTCCTCCCCTCAACCAAGAGGAGTGCGCCCGATGTCGACCGACTGGAGCAACGCGACGGCCCCGAGCCTCGCGGATTTCGAAGCGCTCGCGCAAATCGCTTGGAACAAGCTTCCCGCCGAGTTTCGTTCGCTGGCAGGCGACATCGTCATCCGCATCGAGGATTTCGCCACCGATGACGTTCTCGACGACTTGGAGATCGAAGATCCCTTCGAGTTGACGGGCCTCTATCAAGGTGTGAGCCTCGACCGGCAAAGCAACACAGATGCCACGCGCGAGCCCGACATGGTCTTCCTCTACCGTCGCGCCATCCTCGACGAATGGGCAGCGGGCGAGGAACAGCTCGGCCATCTGGTCGCACACGTGCTGATTCATGAAATAGGGCATCATTTTGGCTTCTCCGATGATGACATGGAAGCCATAGAATTACGCGTAACAGACTGATCGCACGTTCTAAGTCACATCGGCTTAACTCTATTTGTGCCACAACTTGGCTCAGCTTGAGCCCTAAGGCATTTCGCGTCATGTTGTAGGGGGCAAGCCAAAGGCAGGCGGGGCACGTACGGAATGTTTTATCGGATCAATGTTCGACGAGCCGTTTCCGGACTCGTCTTGAGTGGTTGCTTGAGCATGGTCGGACTCATCTCATCGGCTCAAGCTCAGGACACCTCCGCCGCCATTCGCGACGGCATTCCGACACCAGAGCAATACGTCGCAACCGTTGGCGGTGACGCCCACATCGTGGCACCCGGCAAGTTCCTGCTCGACGGGCACCCGCAATACTGCGGCTCGCGTCCGACGGTCATCGACAATAAGCTCGACGACTATGGCGCTGCCTATCCGGGTTTTCTCATCATGAACCCGCGGCTGCTCAACAAGGTCTCGACACCGGTCAAGCAATGGATTTACGGCCACGAGTGCGGCCATCAGTTTCGCGGCCCCGATGAAGAAACCGCAGACTGCTTCGCCGTGCAGCGCGGCCGCCGGCAGGGATGGCTGAAGCCCGAAGGCCTCGACGAAATCTGCACGTTCATAACGCCCGCCAAGGGCGATGCCATGCATTTCTCTGGCTCCTACCGCTGCCAGTACATGCGCAAGTGCTACGACGACCCCAATATCCGCTGACGCGCATCGAGGAAGTCCCTCACCTGCCCTGCGGGTATCCTCTCCCTCTCGGGGAGAGGAAAAAGTGTTCTTCCTTCTCCCCGGCGAGAAGGTGCCCCGAAGGGGCGGATGAGGGGACGACCAGCAATCAAAATACTTATCCCCGGCCTCCGGCGCGGGCTTAAACTTCCAGATCCGAGACGAAGGATCTGCCATGCGGCTTGCCGACTATGCCCAGCGCCTCTCAGAGTTGGCCCGGACCGTTAACCGCTGGCTGGCGCTCGCTGCCAAGCTCGACGGCCAAAGGCGCGAGAAGGTCGCCCTCTATGCCGAGGAAGTTGCAGCGACTTTAGCCCGCGCCGCCACCAGTCTTGCGGTCCTGGAAGGTGATCCCCACAACCGCCCCGCGTTGCTTTCAGCCACCCGGGAGCTCGGCCGCACCGCAGGCTACGTCGAGACGATTGTGACGACGCTCGAACATCATCTTGACGGGCGCAAGCGGGCTGGCGTTAAACGGCGGCTAGAAAACTTAAAGCCCTTCGATCTTGAGGCTGCCATCCGGGAGTTTGGCGCTTTCCGGCACGCACGGCAGCTTGTCTCGGCCGAAGGCTATTTCCGGGCGCTCGCGGATACGTTGCGCACCTGACGAGGAGACCAAGACATGGATAAATTCACGGTTCTGACCGGCGTCGCGGCTCCGCTGCCGATCCGCAACGTCGACACCGACATGATCATCCCGAAGCAGTTCCTGAAGACGATCAAGCGGACGGGCCTCGGTAAGTCGCTGTTCTACGAAATGCGCTACGACCCGGCGACGGGCAAAGAGATCGAAGACTTCGTGCTGAACAAGCCGCAGTACCGCAAGGCGACCATTCTTGTCGCGGGCGACAACTTCGGCTGCGGCTCTTCCCGCGAGCACGCCCCGTGGGCTCTCCTCGATTTCGGCATCCGTTGCGTGATCGCGACCGACTTCGCCGACATCTTCTACAACAATTGCTTCCAGAACGGCATTTTGCCGATCAAGCTGCCGCAGGCAGACGTCGACAAGCTGATGGACGACGCCAATCGCGGCGCCAACGCGACGATCACCGTCGATCTCGAAAACCAGGAGATCCGCGGCCCCGACGGTGGCGTCATCAAGTTCGACATCGATCCGTTCCGCAAGCACTGCCTGCTGAACGGCCTCGACAATATCGGCCTGACACTCGAGAAGGGGAGCGCCATCTCGTCCTTCGAAAAAACGACCGCCTCTTCGCGGCCCTGGCTCTGATTGGAAGCAAAACGAATGGCCAAAGCGATCCACATGATGATCCGCGTGCTCGACGAGGCACGCTCGGTGAAATTCTACGAGACGTGCTTCGGCCTGAAGGTCTCCGAGAAGAAAGATTGGCCGGACTTCTCGCTGACGTACATGAAGAACGCCGAGAACGATTTCGAGATCGAGCTGACGGTCAATAAGGGCCGCACGGAGCCTTACGACCTCGGCAACGGCTATGGCCACATTGCCTTCGCCGTCGACGACCTCGAAGCGACACGCGCCAAAATCGCCGCCGCCGGCTATCAGCCGAAAGACATCAAGAACATGACGCACGACGGCAAACCATTCGGCACATTCTTCTTCATCGACGATCCCGACGGCTACAAGATCGAGGTCCTGCAGCGCGGCGGGCGTTTCCAGTAACGATCGAGGGCGTAATGGCCGACGACGATTTCAAATTTGATGCAGCCATGATGGGGCGTCTTGCTGGTGCCCTGTCGTTCGTCGTCGGCGCCGATCACGCCGCGACGAAGGCGCTTAAAACGGCATCCGAAACCGGTGCCGAAAAAGACATCAAAGCCGCGCGAACGCAGTTCCTGCGCTTAAAGCCCGGCGACCGTCGCGCCGCGCTGACAATGCTGAATGATTAGCGTCAGCTTCCTTCTCCTTGAGGAGAAGGGGCCCCAAGTCCGGATGAGGGACTTGCTCCGAAGCTTGAAGTCCCGCACATGCCCTTCGGGCATCCTCTCCCGTTCGGGGAGAGGAAAGGCGGCAAGGCCTAAAACTTCGATCCGCGCGCGGCGACGAGCGCACCTGCCAGGGTATCGGCAAAATCCCGCCGTTCTTCGTCAGTCAGGAACTTCCCGAACCGCACCGCCTTGCCTTGCGCCGACAGCCAAAGCGACGTTCGCCCGTCCGGCCGGTCGACTGAGCAGTTCACGCGCGCCCAATAAGGATTGAACTCGAACACGTCGCGCTTTCCCGTCGGATAGACGTGCGTCAGCGTCAACACATCGGGTGTCAGATCCACCGTCTCGTACTCGAGGCCGTCCCGGTAATTGCGTTTGAAGGCCCAATAGATCAGGGCCACGTCGAGCCCGAAAAACCCGAACACCGGCCACGCACCCATCAGGCAAAACACGACCCCGACGATGAAGCTGACAAGGCTGATCAGGACCATCATGATCAGGAACCCGCTCGGCGGCAGCGAACGGTGCGGATGAAGCACGAACTTCGCGTCTTTCGAGGATTGCATTTCGGTCTGATTATCGCTCATGTCTCGTGGCCGGATACCCGTCTCACGCACCTGTGTTGGGCGCTCGCCGCCCACGAACCCCGGAACTCTGATGGCCAAAGCTTCCCCGGATGTACGTCCTACAAGCATCGGAAGTTCCGCTTCAAAAGGCAAGACGGCAAAGCCTGCCGCAATTGCCGCAAGGAAGGCCCGCAAATCGGCGCTCTTGAGTGAAGCAGAAATTCGTGAGGTTTTCCGGCGCTTTCACAAGGCGAATCCCGAGCCGAAAGGCGAACTGGAGCACACGAACCCATTCACCTTGCTCGTTGCTGTCGTCCTTTCGGCTCAGGCAACCGACGCCGGCGTCAACAAGGCGACGCGCGCCCTCTTCAAGGTCGCCGACACGCCGGAGAAAATGCTGAAGCTCGGCGAAGACAAGCTCCGCGACTATGTGAAGACGATCGGCCTTTATCGCGCCAAAGCGAAGAACGTGATCGGATTATCAAAACGCCTGAGCGATGACTACGACGGCGTCGTACCGTCGGATCGCGAGGCACTCGAGTCGTTGCCAGGCGTCGGCCGCTAGACGGCGAACGTCGTCATGAACATCGCTTTCCATCAACCGACGATGGCCGTCGACACGCACGTTTTTCGCGTCGCCAACCGTATCGGACTGTCGCGTGGAAAAACACCGCTCGCGGTCGAAGAAGACCTGATGCACGTCGTGCCGAAGGAATACGCGATGCACGCGCATCACTGGCTGATCCTGCACGGCCGCTATATTTGCAAGGCGCGCAAACCTGAATGCTGGCGTTGCCTCATAGCCGACATCTGCCGCTTCCCTGACAAGACGCCTGCGCCTTGATCGGCCTTTCCTCTCCGGAACGGGAGAGGATGCCGAAGGGCAGGCGAGGGACTTGAAGTAAGCGATGTCCCCTCATCCGGCCTTCTCGGGAAAGGAAGATCCTAACCATCCATCCGCATCGCAAGACCGGCTTTCGCCATGTAGGCCTTGGCCTCGGGAATCGAATACGTCCCAAAGTGAAAGATCGATGCCGCAAGCACCGCGCTCGCGTGGCCGCCCTCAACGCCGTCGACCAGATGCTGCAGCGTTCCGACCCCACCCGACGCAATGACCGGAATTGTCACGGCATCGGAGATCGCGCGCGTCAACTCGACGTCGAAACCCGCTTTCGTGCCGTCGCGATCCATCGACGTCAGCAGGATCTCGCCGGCACCCAGTGCCGCGACCTCCCGCGCGTATTCCACAGCATCGATGCCTGTCGGCTTGCGACCGCCGTGCGTGAAGATCTCCCAGCGGTTCGGCTCACCGGCCTTCGAGACCTTTTTGGCGTCGATCGCAACCACGATGCACTGATTGCCGAACTTCTCCGCGCCCTCGCGCACGAACTCGCGCCGATGCACCGCCGCCGTGTTGATCGAGACCTTGTC
>CAYYDL010000819.1:0-5910 GCA_964470545.1 uncultured Hyphomicrobium sp.
GCGCAGCGTGATGTCGGCCAGATTGCCGATCGGCGTCGCAACCAGATAAAGCGCCGGTGCCAACGGTTCAGCCAGAAGCCCCGCAAGCACGGCCTGCGCGCGCTCTGCGGGTCCGACGGCGGGCACGGCAGACGCGGACGATGAATGCACTGATTTCCGATTGTCGGACACGAATGTCGTCCCGCTCCGGAGAAGGCTGCTCCGCTAGCATTATCAACACGGAGGACTTGCCGAAAGCGTCCGCGGCAACAAGGCTTACGCGGCGATTGCGTCGCCGACCGGCCGAACGATCGGCGCGGGCGCAATACCGAGCACATGAACCGTTGCACGCCGGCGGCGTCCACCCATGTCCATCACTGCCGATAATTCATCGACGAGCGAAGTCAGGGCGTATTGCGCGAGATCGAGCTGCAGAGTTGCAGATGCCTGACAGCGGCTCGCCTCCTGCGCGCGCGACGCAGCGCCGGTTATGATATCGCTCAGATAATTCCATTGGTCCTGAAGCGTCAGCCGGCGCGGTTCGACCACCTTTGGCAGTTCCCACTTCGCTGAACCGTCAGCGACCGGCCACGAGATCAATTCGCGCACGATCGCGACCCCCCGCGAAATCGCGGCAGAAATTCGGGCGACAAAAATTTTCGATGTATCTGCCATAAATGGGAGAATCAGGTGAATTGATTAGAGAACAATTAAAATTGCCGCGATTTGGCCAAAGTTACAAGAGCAAGCGCAATTGCATTGCATTTATTTTTTCAATATTCGAGCAATATAGAAAATAAGCACGGTCAAATCCGGCAGAATTTCTAAATTAACGCGATTTTCGAATCAAAATTGATAGAGCACCCACTGACGAATCTTCGCGTTGCATGGGCGTTCATCGGATGCTGCAATATCCGGAAATAGCTATTAAGCAAAAATAACCCGCCGGATATCGTCCGCCGTCGCACCCTCGTCGCGCAGCGCTCGCAGCCCCATGTCCCTGTTCGACTTCGAGAGCTTGCGCCCATCGGACCAACGAATGACGCGGTGATGCGAATAGACGGGCTCCGGCAGATCCAACAGCTCTTGCAGAAGCCTTTGCAGATCCGTCGCCGCCAGGAGATCCTGACCGCGCGTGACATGCGTCACGCCTTGCCGCGCATCGTCGACGACGACGGAAAGGTGATAGCTGGCCGGCACCTCTTTGCGCACGATGATCGCATCGCCCCAACGCGCGGGTTCCGCGATCCTCGTTTGCTGTGAACCATCTTCGGCGATCTCGACAAACGTCAACGGCTCGTCGCCGCGCTTCTCCTTGAGGGTTTGCAGCGCGCCTTCCATATTGAGGCGAAGCGCGGGTGTGTCGCCCCCCGCCATGCGCGCACCGACAGCTTCAACCGAAGCGCCCCGCCATATCCCCGGATAAAGCGGAGACCCATCCGGATCGGTCTTCGTCGGATCAGCGGCGTCGGCGATCTCTTTCCGGCTTGCGAAACACGGATAGAGCAGGCCCATTGCAATCAATCGATCGGCGGCCGCGAGATAATCGGAGAAATGCTCCGATTGCACGAGCACCGGCTCTTCCCACGTGAGACCCAACCAATGGAGATCCTCGAAGATCGCAGTTACGAATTCGGGACGACGGCGATCGAGGTCGATATCCTCTATCCTCAACAGAAACCGGCCGCCGTTCTTGCGCGCAACGTCATGAGCGATAATGGCGGAAAGCGCATGACCAACGTGCAAGAGCCCGTTGGGCGACGGCGCAAAACGAGTTATGGAAGACATCAGTTGAAAAAGCTCGTGCGGTTGACACGTGCGTCATACCTTGACGCGCCGGCTTCTGAGATATGACTTCGAAGATGATATACCGCAGTCTGATAAATCATGAACCCCGACTTACTCTCTGCTACTTCGGTTGCGTTACTCACGCCAAGGCTTGTCCGGCGACCGAATGGCGAAAGCGTGACGCGCTACGATTGCGGTTTCCACACTGAACGATCAGAAATTCGCCGCTGCAGCAACATCGGAAATCAACAACGCGATGAAAAACGCGAGAAATAGAATTCCAGCGATCTTTGTCATTTTCTACGCACTCCTTTCGTCAGATCGATGATGCACGATAAGATCCGCAACCACGTGAATGAGCCAAATCATTCTCGGAGCAATGCGTTTGTCCCGCCAGCGGCATGCGACAGTAACGACTGAAAGGCAGCTCAAAGCGGCGGCGGCTATGCTCGCGGAGCAATGCCAGGTCATGGCGCGCATATTGAAGCGCACCGGACTTCCCCCGCCAAGAGACTTTCCCGCCGATTTTTCCGGACTTGCGAAAATCATTGTCGGCCAACAGCTTACAGCACAAAGCGCGGCTGCGATTTGGGCGCGCGTCGAACAGGCACATGTCCCGTTCACGCCGCAAAAATTCCAATCGAGCAGCGACGGCGATCTGAAACTCCTGGGACTGTCGAACGGCAAGATCCGGACACTCCGTGCGCTGTCGTTCGCGGTTCTGAAAGACGGCCTGGACTTCAACGAGCTGAATATCGCCGAAGATCGCGTGATCATCGAACGGCTGACGACCATTCACGGCATTGGTCCTTGGACCGCCGACATCTATCTTCTGTTTGCTTTGGCGCGCCGTGATGCGTTTGCGCCAGGCGACCTCGCGCTGCAGCTTGCCGTGCAACATCATTTCAAGCTGAAGGCTCGGCCAACCGCAGATGAGCTGCAGCGAATCGCCGAACGCTGGCGGCCCGCGCGTGCCGTTGCCGCACGGCTCTTGTGGGCCGATTACGCCTTCGCGCGCCGCGCTCTTCTGGGGACAGCTGCGAAGGCGAAGGTCGAAAGATCCAATAATCCTCTGAAATAACTGCAGAAACGCATTCCCGCGACAGATCGGACCGCATGCTTCACAGAACTGATACGCGCGGCTAGTATCCCGGCGTCCAAGTGGGGCCAAGACGCGATTCGACTGACCACCAAACCGCGAGGTTTGCGCGACTGTGAATGCTCACGTGACAATACCGGACAATTGTCCGGCTCTTGTGCTGAACGCCGATTTCCGGCCGCTCAGTTACTATCCGCTGTCTCTGTGGAGTTGGCAGGATACGGTGAAGGCGGTCTTTCTCGATCGCGTGAATATCGTGTCGGAATACGAGCGCTATGTCAGAAGCCCGTCCTTCGAACTGAAGCTACCCAGCGTCGTTTCGCTGAAGACCTACGTAAAGCCGGCGCTCTATCCTGCCTTCACCCGGTTCAACGTCTTTCTCCGCGACCGCTTCACCTGCCAATATTGTGGCGACAAGAGCGACCTGACATTCGATCATCTGATTCCCCGGTCGCGCGGTGGCCAGACCCGATGGGACAATGTCGTCACCGCCTGCGCGCCATGCAATCTGAGAAAAGGCGGACTGATGCCCCGGGCTGCGGGAATGTTCCCGGCGCACGAGCCTTACAGGCCGACCGTTTTCGAACTGCACCGCAACGGGCGGCTCTTCCCACCGAACTACCTGCACGAAAGCTGGCTCGACTATCTCTACTGGGATACTGAACTCGAACCGTAGAACGTGTCCCTGATCTACGCTGCGCGCTTGATGGGATGCGCGCAAAGCTCTGCGGCAATGAGATCCACGACGCGCTCCCAATTGGCACCCGGCTCGCGCTTCAGGCCGAATGCAACAAGGGCGTCGCCGGGCAAACCGCCATCACGGAAGATGCGTGCGCACTGCTCGCGGCTGACGGCAACGGCCTGATGCCACTGGATGGGGCTTAAGTGGTCTGGAACAGACGGGGTCATCTGATCGAACTCCGCTAAACAGAAACGGGAACGATTTCCGAGGCTTTCGCGTTTCCGACGATGGCGGCAGACGCACAGAGCGCTGTGACATCACTACGCGAGACCGTGTCACATGATGTCTCGATTGAGGGCTAACTCGAATCACGCTCCGTGCGTCTGCCAGCTCGTTGGAAAGCCAGCGCTCTCCGAAATCCTTTTATCCAACGCCTTCACAAAAACTGACGCGCACACGAACGCTACAAACGGGGAACTATCGTCCTCGGGCAAGAGCGGCCGCGACGATCACACGCCGCATCACATCGCTCGCCACATCTCCCACCGGACGCCAGTTCCAATCTTCAGAAGGCGCACCCTCCGGCGAACCGACCAAGCGGTCATCTTGAGGAGTGCGGGCGAACCGCAAGGACATACGCTTCAACGAGTTTGTCGAAGCAGTTCGCCTAAGTTTTTGAAACGTCCCGGACAGAGCGGCTTTCGGAGTCTGCCCAGACTCGACGCTACGCAACGAACGCTTACGAGACGCAACAACGCTACGCTTACTCAAAGATGGAGCGGACCGGGGCTCGGACAAGGGATCACTCGTCTCAAGCATCGCACTCGAACGACGCAACGCATACGACACGGAAGTAGCTCCCTACGCTTGAACGATATCCACACAATCCCCAGAGCAGACCGGGTGTTCCGCGAACGAAGCAAGAATAGCCGTCACATTCGGGCAACGCGAAGGCGCGATCGCGGCCTCGCCATGATATTCACCGCCAAGTTGCCTTGACTGTATCGGGCGCGCAACGAATTCAACGTTATCGCGAACGGCGAGAATTGTGGAAAAGCTTCTACGTCAACGGTCTAAGCCGATCGGCTGCGCCGGTACGCTGCGCGGGCGGCACCGAATGAGATCGCCATGATCAGAGCCGACGCGATGACATTCCAGCCGGCAAACGAAATGCCGAGGAAGCGCAAGGCCGCCTCATCGCACTTGATGACTTTGATATTCTGAATGTCGTTGAGAAGATTGCCCGCCGACGTCGTCAGCGACTCGCCGCCGCCGCAGGTTGCAGGGCCCGGCCAGAATTTCCATTCCGCCCCTGCGTGATACACGCCGAGACCGGCGTTGGCCATAAATGCGAGCGCAGCCAGGACGAACAGGACGGAAGCAGACTTGCAGTAGCCGCCTTCACTCAAGACGAGCGCAACGAAAAGAACTGGAATGCCGGCGTAGTAAGCATAGCGCTCGATCAGGCAGAGCATGCACGGCACGTACCCGCCGAGGTATTGAAAGCCGAGGGCTGTGAGGATCGTGAAAATTGCGATGCATAACGCCAGCGCGCCGAGTTGGTAGTCGGAACCACGCACCCTTCGCTGCTCAAACGCCATGTGTCTCGATCCCAGCTAGAAGATATACCGCACCGCGACAAACCCACCGACAAGCAGCACGACAAAGACGGTCGTCACTAACGCAAGGCGCTCCTCGATGAACGCCCGGATCGGCTCGCCGAAGAAATATAGGAGTCCGGCGACGAGATAGAAACGCATCGCCCGGGCAACGATGCTGGCGCCGATGAACGCCAGGAAGTTCATCTTTCCGACGCCCGCGGCGATCGTCACAACCTTGTACGGAATGGGCGTCATGCCTTTGATGATGACAGCCGGAACGCCGTACTCCTTGACGAAGGTCATGAAGCTGTCGAGCGCATGCTCCCGGCCATAAAACTTCAGGATGGGAAGCCCGACAGCATCGTAGAGATAATATCCGATGGCATAGCCGAGCATGCCGCCGATCACCGAGGCCACGGTCGCAATCGTCGCGTACCACCACGCTTTCCGGCGCTCGCTCAATACCATCGGAATGAGCATCACATCGGGCGGAATGGGAAAGAACGAGCTTTCGACGAAAGAGACGACCGCAAGCGCCCAGGGAGCCTCCTTGCTGGCCGCCGTCCGCATCGTCCAATCGTAAAGTCCCCTCAGCATCCGCGCTGCTTAAACGGCAGCCCGCATCTTGTCCATGCGGCCGGCAGGCTGAAAGCTCTTTGAAAGCTTTGCGACAACAGCGTTCAGCACGAGGCGGCCTCGCGGCGTCACGCGGATCCGGTCGATCGGAGAGGATGTAAAGTCCGGAGCCAGCCCCGGCCCTG
>CAYYDL010000820.1:0-1713 GCA_964470545.1 uncultured Hyphomicrobium sp.
CTTGCGCTGGATTCCCGAACGGCCTCGTAAACTCGCCCATTCGAGTGACGATGCTATTGGCTCCTTTACTCCGCCGCGGCTCGGCTAGCCGCCAGCACCTGGTCCCGGAGCCGCCCGGACACTTCCGAAAGGTGGTCGAACCCGAACGTGAACGACCCGACGCCTGCGGTCGCCGACCTCAAATCGATGATCAGGTTGTCCATCTCGGCCTCCGGAATATGCGCCTCGATCACGTCCCATCCGGGCCAGCTGGGCCGTGCGTCGAAGCCGAGGATCTGCCCGCGCCGTTGCGAGATGATGCTGTTGATGCGCGCGTTGGCCTCCGACGGCACCGCGATCGAAACGGCCATGATCGGCTCGAGCAGCACGGGATTGCACTTCGGCATCCCTTCTGACATCGCCAGCCGTCCGGCCTGACGGAACGCCATGTCGGAAGAATCGACCGAATGATACGAGCCGTCCGTCAGCGTCACGGCAACGTCGACCACCGGAAAACCGAGCGGCCCCTCGGCAAGGTAATCGCGTACCCCGATTTCGACCGAAGGAATGAAGTTCTTCGGAATGACGCCGCCTGTGATCTTCTCGTCGAAGGCGATGCCGCTGGACCGCGGCAACGGCTTGATATCGAGCTTCACGTCACCGAACTGACCGTGACCGCCCGACTGCTTCTTATGTCTGCCACGAACTTCCGTCGCCGTGCGGATCGTTTCTTTGTATCCGATCCGCCGTTTCTCGCGCGTCACGTCGATGCCGTACTTCCGCATCAGCCGTTCAAGCGCGACACGCAAGTGCATCTCGCCCTGTCCATGCAGCAAGATTTGATGCATCTCCGCGTTATGCTCGAGCGTCAGTGACGGATCTTCATCCGTGAGCTTCGTGACCGCCGACGACAGCTTCACCTCATCCTTACGGTCCTTGAGACCAAGGCCGATGGCGAGCGCAGGCTGCGGTGGCTTCGGTGCAGCGATCTGCATGACAACCGTCTTCCCGACAGCAATAGTCTCGCCTGACCGAATGGAATCGAGCCGGCCCAGCGCCACGGTTTCTCCAGCTTTGGCAGTTCCGCGTTTTGTCGGCTCTTCTCCACGAACCGTGAAAATGCCCGCAACGCGTTCTTCCTGACCCTGCGCACCCGTGACGGTCGCGCCGTCAGCAATCTCTCCGGCAAAGACGCGCGCGAGCGAAAGCTTGCCCCCGGATTTGGTGTGCACGCTTTTGAAAACATAGGCCGCCGATTTGGCACCGTCGATCTTCAGCCGTTTCGTCGTATCCTCGACCGATGGGCATTCATGGCGCAGAGCCTTCAGCAGCCGCAGAATGCCGTGCCCGTGCTCCGCCGAGCCGATCAGCACCGGACAAATCAGCCCGTCTCGAAGCTCCTTCGTCAGATCGTCGAAGACCCGATCGTTCGGCGGCGGAATGTCAACCAGCAGCTGCTCCATCAACTCGTCGTCGTAATCGGCGAGCTTTTCCAGCATCTGGAAGCGGGCTTCCTTTTCGCGCGCGGCAACTGCGGAAGGAAGTTCGACGATCTTGCTCGACGCATGCTCGCGGTAGACGTAGGCGCGCTCGGACGCGAGATCGACGAACCCGGTCGCGATGCCGTTCTCCCAAATCGGGATCTGACGCAGAACAAGGGGTTTGGCGCTTGCGGGCTGCAAGCTTGGAATGACGTCGCGCAGAGGTGTTTGCGAGCTATCGATCTTGTTCAAG
>CAYYDL010000821.1:0-3597 GCA_964470545.1 uncultured Hyphomicrobium sp.
CCTTTGCCCACGCGGCCCTCCCCGTAAATGACGTTTGCCAGACCGTGCGTTGCGAAGACGTAGGCGATATCGTGGGTCATAGCTTCGCCGACCGCTCCTATTCTCCGGCAATCAGCCTGAGCGGTCACCGAAAGTGCGCAGATCGCCGCCGCGGCGGCCAAGCCTAGCTTCAAAGAACGCATTTGCCCCTCCAAAAATGATTGATCCCCGTTCGGAAAGTAGTTGAGCGCGGAGGGACCGACAACAGAATCGCCCTGCGGCAAGCGGGTTCTTCCGCAAGGAAATGGAAAGCGTGCCGCATTTGCATCATCAAGGCGGCCCGAAGTGCCCCGCCAGGGCGCATGCGGATGAACTCCACCTTCGGCACGTGACCCACGCTCGCGGGTCGTTTGTCCTCAAAGCGGTGCTATGAGCGTCCACCATCCCCAGGCCGTGAACAGAGAGAGCGGCACGCCAATTCCAATCATGATCGCGACAAGCTCGGGCTCGAGATCGTGATCCATGGCGATGATGCTGGCGCCGAGCATTGGCGGCATGGCCATCTCAAGCATCGCCACTTTCGAGACGGGGTCGCTTGCCTGACCGAGGGCGAGATACATGAGAAGTATGGCGAGCGGAGCAGCCAACAGCCGAAAGCCCAGCCCGAAGATAAGGGGAGCAACGTGTCCTGCAATGTCCCTCGGGCGCAGAGTAAATCCAACCGTGGCCAGAGCCAGGGGCGTCAGCGTATCGGCGAGCGCGCCGAAGAGATGATCAAGCCACGCCGGCCGTGCTAGGAAGTCTGTCGCGAATGCGATGAGGATCGCGATGAAAGGCGGAAAGGTGATGATCCGCTTGACGACGAAGCGCCAATCGAAGTGCTCCGAGGCAGCCAACGTCGCGATAACGAGTCCGAGCGTGGACAACGCGAAATAAGAGCCGAAGAGATCGATGACGATGCCGAGGCCGAGCCATTGGCTCCCGGCGAAAGCGGCGATCATCGGCAGTCCGACGAATGAGGTATTGCCGAAGCCCGCGGCTAGGAGCAACGCGCCGGTTCGCTGGCGCGACCAGCCGAATTTGCGCGAGAGCGGCACGATGATGACGATGGCGAGCACAACGCCGATCCATGGCGTGGCCGCAGCCAGCCACCATCGCCCCGTTGGTTCTATGCCCCGAAGACTATGCAGGGCCGCCGCCGGAAGCGCGACATTGATGACCCACGCTCCCATGACCTTGGAAGCTGAATCCGGCATGCGCTCCGTCCATCGCAAGATGATGCCGATGAGGAGACAGACGAGAATCAATGCAATCTGCTGCACGTGATCCTCAGCAGGTCAGGCGCAATTCGGCGCCGTCGCAGGAACGAAGCATGCCCACGTCGAATTGGTCCCCCGGATATTCTTGCAAAACCCCGCGAGGGCTCGCGGGGAATAACGATAGGCTACGATAGGATGAGAGTGATGATAACGGGAAGGGTTTGCCGCCAGTAAGCGGTCATATCAAGCTGTTTTTTTAGGCTTTAAGGTCGAGGCACCCGGCCCTCCGGCTACGCGAAATGCGTCGGGAAATAATCGCGGTACGTGATCGCATTAGCGGCGAAGCTCTTTGTTCGGGGCCGGCCGTTTAGATGTCGACGTTGAGTTCGAGTTCAACGCAGCAATATTCCCGCAGGTCAGCTGCTGAGCATGCTGATTTTTATAGCGGCAGTCGGTTGCGTCTTTATCGGCTTCACGTCAGCCGAGATCGTGTCCGCGTGCGGATCGCATGTCTGTACCGTTGAATTGAAGCGCGAGCGTTCCAGGTGGTTTCGAGCCCGCATTCGACGAGACGATGCACGGAGCGCCTCTCAATCAGCACGCATCACACATTTGATTTTGACTTATCGCTATCGCGCGCTGGAGCAAAAGGGTTTTGCCCCGATGCAAAACCGCAACGCACCGCGACCGCGGAAAAGCAGAAATTGCTGCTGATTTTACCGGATCAGTATTTCTACGGATGGTTCTGCCCTGAGGCTGAGGTTCGGCCAGTTGTCAAACAACGACTGCACCAACGGAAAGGAGTTTGCGGAAAATTCAGCAATAGGGGGTACCAAGTGAAGCTTTCTGTCGTTCTCAGTACCATTGCGTTGGCCGGTTTAGCTGCATCCGCGAATGCGGCTGATCTCGGCGGCGCCAACGCGTACGGTCCTTACAATTCTTCGAATTCGACCGAGCCGCTTATCGCCAACTTTTTCGATGGCGCCGCACCTGGGTCGATCACTGTTGCAGGGATCACAGTCTACGGCACGGTCGACTACAGCGCTGTTTACAACTCACACGGCGCGTCGCCCACCGGCACACTCTATCAGGGTTCGCTGTATCAAATCTCGAAAATCAGCGGCGGTCCGCAGTTCAACGGCACCAACAACGCCCTAAGCCAGTCGTTCATCGGCGTGAAGACGGATGAGAAGCTTACCGACCTCTTCGGCATAGATTCGCTGACCGGTTGGTCGTTCATTTCCGACGCTCAGATCGGTTTCGATCCCGCCTGGGGCGATATCGCCGACGTCTGCAAGACGTTACGCTTGAACAACGGCCTCGGCGCTTTTCCTCTTGAGCAGACTGCCAATCTCGACGGCAGCCGCTGCGGCCAGATCTTCAACGGCGCGCTTTACGCCGGTGTCAAGAACAAAGACCTCGGCCAGTTGACGTACGGTCGGCACAATTCGCTGCTGAACGACGCGCTCGGCGCCTATGACCCGGAAGCCGGTTCATACGCCTTCTCGCTGTTCGCATTCTCCGGCACGGTCGGCGGCGGCGGTGGTGCCACAGAGGACGCGCGTTGGAACAACTCGATCCGCTATGCGAACACGTTCGGCATGTTCCGGGTCGCCGGCATGTATCGGTTCGATGGGATGGAACAGGGCGGAGACGCCTATTCGGGTGATATCGGCGTCGATTTGCCAGGTGAGCTTAGAGGCTTATCGATTGACGGCGTCTACGCGCACTTTAATGACGCTATTGCAGCCAGCAATCTCTCGGCCGGCGACTGTGCAGCCCTCGCGACGAGCATAGCGGCCTGTCAGCATCTCGATATCTTGAGCGCCGCAGTGTCGGATAACGATGTCTGGTCGATCATGGCCAAGTACAATCTCGGTCACTTCGGTTTCGATAATGTCACTGCGATGGGCGGCTACGAGCACATCAATTTCTCGAATCCGGACCATCAGCTCGACAGCTTGACGACGATTGGTGGCTATCAGCTGTTCGGCGGCGATGTGAACTACAATAAGTATCTTACAGACAAGCAGTTCGACCTGTTCTGGTTAGGCGGCAAGTGGGCGATCTCGCCGAAACTGACTGCAGCGGCGGCCTGGTATCACTACGATCAGAACACGTTCGTGACGAACTCAGGAACGAGCACCACTGCATCCGTCTGCAACGGTAAGTCGGGAACGGCGGCCAGCGGCAACTGCGCGGGCTCTTTCGATTGGGTCGGAGCTTCTCTCGACTATCAGTGGACCAAACGCCTCGACCTCTATGCCGGCGTCTCCTACTCGCAAGCCGACGATGGTCTGGCGAGCGGCTTCACATACACCAACACATGGAACCCTGCGTTTGGCGCGCGCTTCCGGTT
>CAYYDL010000822.1:0-1847 GCA_964470545.1 uncultured Hyphomicrobium sp.
AATTCATGTGGCCGTTTTCGCGTCAGCCAACCATTCCTGTCCTTCGCTTTAGCGGCCCGATCGGCATGGTGACGCCCCTGCGGCCCGGCTTGTCGATGTCTGCCTATGCTGGCGCGATCGATAAAGCGTTCTCGATATCAAAGCTTCCGGGCGTCGCTGTTGTCGTCAATTCTCCCGGCGGTTCGCCGGTCCAATCGAATCTGATCTTCAAGCGCCTTCGTCAGATGGCAGCCGAGAAAAAGAAGAAGATCTACGTTTTCTGCGAGGATGTGGCGGCGTCCGGCGGATATTTTCTCGCGATCGCAGGCGATGAAATCTATGCTGATCCCTCGTCTATCATTGGTTCGATCGGCGTCGTTTCGCGAAGCTTCGGCTTCGTCGATCTGCTGGAGCGCGTGGGCATCGAGCGCCGCGTCTACACCGCCGGCGCGAACAAGAACCAGCTCGACCCATTTCTCCCCGAAGACCCTGACGACGTCATGCGCCTCAAGGCGATCCAGAAGGACGTACACGATGTATTCATCGGACTGGTGAAGGAGCGGCGTTCGGGAAAGCTCAAGGCGGCGGACGACGAACTCTTCTCAGGCGCCTTCTGGTCGGCGGCGAAGGCAGCAGAGTTTGGCCTCATCGACGGAATAGTGGATATCCGCTCGAAGATGCGCGAGCTCTTTGGGGATAAGGTACGGCTCAAGGTCGTCGAGCCCGAACGTGGTGGCCTCCTTTCGCGTTTTCGCCGGGTGCCTGGGGCCTCCCGCCTCGGCAACGGCGGTCTTGCTTTTGCCGACGATCTGGTGTCGGCTGTCGAGGAACGCACGCTCTGGTCGCGTTTTGGGATCTAGGCCTCGGAGGGCCGTGGTATGCCCCCATTGATGTTTCTTGCCGTTGTCGGTGCCGCCGGATTGGCTGGTTATCGTTTGCTCTCGGCCTTGGCGAGGCAAGGTCAGGCGGCCGCGCGCAAGGAAGCGGCGCGTATGAAGCGCGCGACAGCGCCTGTCCGCGATTTGGGAAATCTGGAATGGGACGAAGCCGCAGGCGTCTATCGCCCGCGTCCGAAACACGAGGGCTGAAATTCTCCAAGCACTTGTTCCGGCGTAAGTCCCAGAAGAACCTGCAATATCAGAAACTCTTGTCGGAAGGCGCGATAGCACCGGCCGCCTACTGATCGCCGTTCTGAGAGAACGATTGCAAAACGCGCGTGCAGGCGTGACAAGGTGGCTCCAGCGCGTATATTGCCGCCGAAATTCCAGCCGGAACGAGCAAAACAGACATGCCCCAGACGTCGGTTGCAACGAAGGCCGCGCGCATTCCCGCTTTGCGACCCAAGGCAGCCTTTCAGGACCTCATCCTGACTTTGCAAGGCTTCTGGAGCGCGCAGGGCTGCGTCATCCTCCAGCCTTACGACATGGAGGTCGGTGCCGGCACCTTTCATCCGGCGACCACGCTGCGGTCGCTTGGCCCGAAGCCCTGGTCGGCCGCCTATGTCCAGCCCTCGCGTCGCCCCAAAGACGGTCGCTATGGCGAGAACCCGAACCGGCTCCAGCACTACTATCACTTCCAAGTCATCATGAAGCCGTCTCCGGCCAATATGCAGGAGCTGTACCTGGCAAGCCTCGAGGCCATTGGTATCGATGCGTCGTTGAATGACATTCGCTTCGTCGAGGATGACTGGGAGAGCCCGACGCTCGGCGCTTGGGGACTCGGCTGGGAAGTTTGGTGCAACGGCATGGAAGTGTCTCAGTTCACATACTTTCAGCAGGTGGGCGGCTTCGACTGCAATCCCGTTGCAGGGGAAATCACGTATGGTCTCGAACGCCTCGCTATGTATGTTCAGGGCGTCGATCGCGTCT
>CAYYDL010000823.1:0-6144 GCA_964470545.1 uncultured Hyphomicrobium sp.
AAAATCTGCAAGCTGCTGCCCCCGCGCCGCCAGACGCTGTTTTTCTCGGCAACGATGCCGCCGGAGATCACGCGCCTCGTCAACCAGTTCCTTAACAATCCCGAGCGCATCGAGGTCGCCAAACCGGCGACGACCGCGAAAACCATTACGCAGCGCTTCGTCTACTGTCCGAACGGCGAGGATTGGGCCAAGCGCGAAGTCCTCCGCGATTTGATCCGCAACGGCAACGTCAAAAACGCGATCATCTTCTGCAACCGCAAGCGCGACGTCGCCGTCCTCTTCAAATCACTCACGAAGCATGGGTTCAACGCCGGCGCGCTCCATGGCGACATGGACCAGTCGAGCCGGATGGAGACGCTCGACAAGTTCCGCAACGGCGAGATCATGTTGCTGGCGGCCTCCGACGTCGCGGCCCGAGGCCTCGATATCCCTGAAGTGTCCCACGTCTTCAACTTCGACCTTCCCTGGGCGGCCGACGATTACGTCCATCGCATCGGCCGTACGGGACGCGCCGGTCACGAAGGCCACTCGGTGTCCCTCGTCAGCCCCGATGACCTGAAGTTCGTCAAAGACATCGAAAAGGTCACGGCCGAAACGGCTGTCTGGCTTGGCGAACCGCCATCGGAGGAAGACATTGCCGGAGCCGGCAAACGCCGCCGGGGCCGCGGCGGACGCAGCCATGGACACGCCACGGGTGGACGCGAAAAATCAGCCAGACCGGAGCGCGGATCTCAAGCCGGCCGTCGCGAGCAGAAACCATCCGCCGACAGGCGAGGTCCCGCCCCACGGGACGCAGAAGCTCGGCCGGCCTCGGGCCGCAGCGAACAGACGCGCACGCAGCAGAGTGGTCGCCCGTCGACACAGCCCCAGCGCCCGCAGGCGCAGCGGGCAAAGCCCTCCAACGAGCAGCCAACGGTCGACGCCTGGACGGACGAGCCGAAACCAGTCCGCCGCCCCGAGCGCACACCGGAAAAGCGCCAGGCGGCTCCCGAACAGGCGCGCAAATCTCCGCCGCCCGCACAGCAGAAGGGCGAAGAACGGTTGGGATTTGCGGAAAACGTTCCGGCGTTCATGCGCAGACCCTCACGCCCCATGAAAGTCCCCGGCCGAGGCTGATCGATCTTCCATCCTCGGCTTTATGCCGGGGATCGGTTTTTCCAATCGAAAACGCTTCCAAATGGATCACCGGGACGAACGTCGCGCCGATTTGGACTTTGTGATTAGTGGTTTTCGCCGCTTGGCCGCCGCGTCGCGTGCAGCAGCGATTGAGGCGTGCGACCACTCGCGCAATTCATCGACTTCATCGAGCAGACGTTCTGGCAGCCGCCAGTAAGAGGTGAGATGCGTCTCGCCAGACTTTGTCTGATAGGAAAACGGCTGTGATCCCTCGGCCTCGAACGCCATTCGCGTCTCATCCGATGTTTTGAGAAAAATCGCTCCGTCGTCGATGATGGCGAAGAAGGTGCCGTCGAAATAGACCCCCACGGCGCCGAACATTCGCCGCGCGCTAACGGCGCCGACACGATCCAGAGATTCTTTCAGGATTTCGAGAAGATCGTCGTTCGCGGACATTGCCGGATGGCCCCGCGCACCGTGTCACTCGGCGGGCGCAAAGCCTTCCGGCGTCGCCGGTTCGAGGTTGACGCTCTCGCCGCACCCGCACGCGCTCTTCTGGTTCGGGTTGTTGAAGACGAACTGCGACGACAGCTTATCGGTCTTGTAGTCCATCTCCGTGCCGATCAGATACATGATCGCTGCCGGGTCGATCAGCACGACCGCACCCTTGTCCTCGATGACTTCGTCGAATTTGCCGATCTCTTCCGCCCAGGTCATGGTGTATTCCATGCCCGCGCAGCCGCCCTTCTTGATGCCGATTTTGAGCGCCTTCACGCCCGGCTTCTGCGCGAGAAGAGCAGAAACCCGCGCCGCCGCAGCGTCGGTAAGGGTCATGACTTTTGGCATCATTCTAAGCGAGGGCACGCTGGCCTCCGTATCTTTGAATCGTGACTTGGCAGAAACTATATGGGAATTCGACGCCCAAAAGCGAGGGTCCCTTAAAACATGCCTACGGCGAGGCGCGCTTCATCCGACATGCGGCTTTGATCCCAGGGGGGATCGAACACGATGTTGACCTTTGTTCCCGCGACGCCCGGCACGGTATTGACCGCGTTCTCCACCCAGACCGGCATCTCGCCCGCGACAGGACAACCCGGTGCCGTGAGTGTCATGTTGATGGCGACGTTGCGGTCGTCATCGACTTCGACCTTGTAGATCAACCCGAGCTCGTAGATGTCGGCAGGGATTTCCGGATCGTAAACCGTTTTCAGCGCCGCGATGATATCCGTCGTGAGCCGTTCGATTTCTTCCGGCGGCAATGATGAGGCGTTGCCGTCAGGCTTCGGCTGCTCATCGGACGTGGCGATGTTGGGCGCCGGGTCCGGAGCAATCCCGCCGTCAGGTGGAACCGGCGCCGGAGCGTCAAGCGCTTCCACCGCCGTCTTCAACTCCTCGCGGTCCTCGACTTGCTTCCTGTCATCCATGCGGAAGCTCCTTACGCGAACAGATCATGGGCTTTGGTAAGCGCGCCGACGAGCGCATCCACCTCAGCTTTCGTGTTGTACAACGCGAAGGACGCACGGCAGGTTGCAGTTACGCCCAGGCGTTCCATCAGGGGCTGCGCGCAATGGTGCCCTGCGCGGATCGCCACACCCGAGCGGTCGATGATCGTTGAAACGTCGTGAGGATGGAGCCCATCGACGGTGAACGAGAATATCGCGCCCTTGCCTGGCGCTGTTCCATAAAGCTTGAGCCAGGGAAGCTCCCCAAGCCGCTCCGCCGCATAGGAACCAAGTTCCGCTTCATAGCGCGTAATCTTTTCGCGCCCGATCTGCATCATGTAATTGAGCGCCGCGCCCAAACCTACCGCCTCGACGATCATCGGCGTTCCGGCCTCGAACCGGTGCGGAGGCTCGTTGTAGGTAACGTTCTCGAGCGTGACGCTTTCGATCATGTCCCCGCCGCCCTCGTAAGGCGGCATGGATTGCAGCCACTGGCGCTTGGCATAGAGCACGCCGATGCCTGTCGGCCCGTAGGTTTTATGGCCGGTGAAGACGTAGAAATCGGCATCGAGATCGCGGACATCGACGCCCATATGCACGGCGGCCTGGCTGCCGTCGACGAGCACCGGCACGCCTTTCGCGTGTGCCATCCGGATGATGTCCTTCACCGGATTGATCGTACCGAGCACATTCGACATGTGCGTCACAGCGACCAGCTTGGTCCGCTTCGTGATCAGACTGTCGAGCTTGTCAAGCATGAGTTCGCCGCGGTCCGTCATCGGCGCCCACTTCAGAACCGCGCCGTTCCGCGATCTCAGAAAATGCCACGGCACGATGTTGGCGTGGTGTTCCATGATCGTGATGAGGATCTCGTCGCCCGCGCCGATCCTCGGCTCTCCAAATGACCTCGAAACGAGATTGATCGCGCTCGTCGCGTTCCGGGTAAAAATGATCTCGTCCGCATATTCGGCGTTGATGAACCGCCGCACCGTCTCGCGCGCCGCCTCATAATGATCGGTCGCGGTGTTCGACAGATAGTGAAGCCCGCGGTGGACGTTCGCGTATTCGAACCGATACGCGTGATCCATCGCCTCAATGACGGGCAGCGGCTTCTGCGCCGAAGCCCCGTTGTCGAGATAGACGAGCGGCTTATCATTCACCTCGCGAAACAGAATCGGGAAATCCGCCCGAATGCGCTCGACATCATAGGGCGCGCCCGTCAGGCCGGCCTGCGATGCGGTGCTCCGTGCGACGGCGATGTTTGCTTCACGTCCCATATGATATCTATCCGCGCGGGGAGCGCCCGAGCCACTGCATGGCGTAAGCAGCCAGCGCGTCCCGAAGCGACTCGTTTTCCACTTTCTCGATGGCTTCACCAATAAAGGATTCGATCATTAGCGCGCGGGCTTCCTTCTCGGGAATGCCCCGCGACCGGCAATAGAAAAGCAGGTCGGCATCGAGTTCGGCAGCCGTCGTACCGTGACCGCAGACGACGTCATCGGCAAAAATCTCGAGTTCCGGCTTCGAATCGAATTCGGCATCCTCCGAAAGCATCAGAGCCTGCGACATCTGCTTGCCGTCGGTCTTCTGCGCATCGGGCCGCACGATGATCTTGCCTTGGAACACCCCACGGCCGTGGCCGTCAATCACACCCTTGAACAGTTCCCGGCTCTCACAGCGTGGCACGGCATGATCGACGACGAGGGTCGTGTCGATATGCTCGGAATGGCGAGCGAGATAGGCCCCCGAAAGATCGAGCTTGCTGCCCTCGCCTTCGAAAATGATGTTGAGGCCGTTCCTCGCGAGACCGAGGCCTGCGGAGAATTGGAAATTGCGATAGGTTGCATCAGCGTCGAGCGTCACGTCGCAGTTGGAAAGATGCAGCGCCTTACCCTCGTCCACCGCCACCTTGGCATGATGCAGCGTCGCGCCCTTGCCGACCGTCACTTCCGTCAAAGCGTTGAGCTGAACGTCAGGCGACGCGCCCGGCAAAACAACGTGCGCTTCGATGACGGTCGCGTTCGCACCCGCCTCAGCTGTCACGAAGTTGCGGACGGCCACCGATGAGGCCTGAGAGCCCGCACGAACGAAAACGATCATCAGCGGTTTCGCAACCGATGCGCCCTCAGCGACACGAACGGCGGCGCCGTCCGTCATGAAGGCTGTATTGAGTGCTTCGACCGCATCGCCACCCTCCGGAGTCGATGCGAGCATTGCGCTCATATCCTCGGTTGCCGAGACCAGCAGATCGCCCACCGCCGCAATCTTGAGCCCGCGCACGTCGGCGACATCGTCGAGTTCGGCGCGATGATGCCCGTTGACGAACACGAACCGATGCGCATCGACGTGCGCCAGCGGCCCGAGCGCGACCAGCAGCTCAGCGATCGTCACCGGCGTCTTGTCTTCGACGGCCGGCGCTAGCACCTCTTTCACGTTGACGCGAAGGTCGGTGTATTTCCATTCCTCGATGCGCCGGTGCGGCAGCCCGAGCCCGCTGAACGCGCCGATCGCCTGCGCGCGGCGCGCCTTGACGGCAGCGCTTCCCGGAAGTTTCTCAGCGACGGCCTCGAAGCTTTCCGAAATGGCCTGCTCGGCCTTCGTCTTCATCACTGCTACATTCATATTACGCCGCCTTATGGGTATATTCAGCGTAGCCTGATTTCTCGAGTTCGAGCGCCAAGTCCTTGCCGCCTGTCTTCTGGATCCGGCCGTCGGCCAGCACGTGCACCTTGTCCGGCACGATGTAATTCAACAGCCGCTGATAGTGCGTGATGACGACGAACGCGCGATCCTTGTCGCGCAAAGCGTTTACGCCTTCCGAAACGATGCGCAGAGCATCGATGTCGAGACCGGAGTCCGTTTCGTCGAGCACGCAGAGCGTCGGCTCCAGCAGCGCCATTTGCAGAATTTCCGAGCGCTTCTTCTCGCCGCCCGAGAAGCCGACGTTCACCGGGCGCTTCAGCATCTCGATGTCGATGTTGAGTTTTTCGCCCTTCTCCTTGGCGAGCTTGAGGAAGGCAGGCGTCGTGAGTTCCGCTTCGCCGCGCTTCTTGCGCACGGAATTGAGCGCGGTGCGCAGGAACGTCAGCCCAGCGACACCCGGAATCTCCATCGGATATTGAAACGCGAGGAACACACCTTTCGCAGCGCGTTCGTCCGGCTCCATGTCGATAAGAGATTCGCCGTTCCACAGGATGTCGCCGTCGGTCACTTCATAGCCGTCGCGCCCTGCGAGCACATAAGCGAGCGTGGACTTGCCCGATCCGTTCGGCCCCATGATCGCGTGCACTTCGCCCTTCGGCACCGTCAGCGACAGGCCTTTGAGGATCTCGCGATCCTCATCCGCCAGCTTCACGTGCAGGTTTTTGATTTCGAGCATTTCAACAACCGTTCCTACAAACTTAGATTTCTCAATCCGTCATGGCCGCGCAGGCGGCCATCCACGACAAGCCTCAACCGACCGATCCTTCCAGCGAGATGCCAATTAGCTTCTGGCTCTCGGCCATGAACTCCATCGGCAGCTGCTGCAGCACGTCGCGCACGAACCCGTTGACGACGAGCGCCACCGCCTCTTCCGACGAAAGCC
>CAYYDL010000824.1:0-1923 GCA_964470545.1 uncultured Hyphomicrobium sp.
TGGTGTCGCCGAGCGCGACCTGAACCTCGTCATCGCCTTCCTCGACCAGCTTGCGCAATTCGAGCACGGTCTTGCGCGGAACGATGACGCCGGGCATGCCCGAGGCTCCTTCGGGCAACACCATCTCGATCCGCGCAAGACGATGACCGTCGGTGGCCACCGAGCGCAGCACCGGCACATCGTTGTTTTTTGTCGCGTGCAGGTAGATGCCGTTGAGGTAGTAACGCGTCTCTTCGGTCGAAATCGCAAAGCGGGTGCGGTCGATGAGGCCGCGCAACTCGGCAGCGGTCAGCGTGAAATGATGCGGCAGCTCAGCCCCCGTCATCACCGGGTAATCTTCCGGCGGCAGGCATGACAGGGTGAATGTCGAGCGCCCGGAGCGAAGCACCATTTCATTGCGCTCGCCGACGGTTTCCAGCTCGACCTGTGCTCCTTCGCGCAGTTTGCGGACGATGTCGTAAAGCGTGTGCGCGGGCGCCGTGGTCCTTCCGTCAATGTCGATTCGCGCCGGCACGGATTCGACGATCTCGAGATCCATGTCGGTCGCGCTCATTGCGAGCTTTCCAGACGCTGCGCGCAACAGCACATTGGACAGGATGGGAATGGTCGTCCGTCGTTCGACAACGCTTTGGACGTGGCTCAACGCCTTGAGAAGAGCGGCCCGTTCGATCGTGAGCTTCATGGTTGTGGCGCGACTGTTTTTTGGGTCGGAAGCGGGTCCCGACCGCTTCTCCGAGCACGATGCCTCGGCTAGGGCGGACGGTTAAACATAATACCACGGAAGCGCCGCTGCCCTACTGGTTTCCGAAGGTGCGCGGCAGCCGAAGTCAGCCGCCGAGCATCCGCTGCAACAGGTCGACATCCTCGGCCAGTGCGCGGTCGCTGAGCATCAGCTCCTCGATCTTGCGGACCGCGTGCATCACCGTCGTATGGTCGCGCCCGCCGAACTTGCGTCCGATCTCCGGCAGCGAGCGTTGTGTGAGCTGCTTGCAGAGATACATCGCGACCTGGCGCGGGCGCGCAACGACGCGCGCACGCCGGGCCGATGTCATCTCAGCCATCTTCATGTTGAAATGTTCGGCGACGCGGCGCTGTATCTCGTCGATCGTGACACGCCGCTCGTTGGCTCGCAGCAAGTCTTGCAACAGCTCCTGCGCGGTTTCGAGCGTCAGGTCACGACGCACGAGTTGGGTATGCGCGACGATACGATTGAGCGCGCCCTCAAGTTCCCGCACGTTGGAGGTGATTTTGTGCGCCAGGAACTCCATGACCTTCTGCGACAGTTGCAGGCCCATTTGCTCGGCTTTCGACTCGAGGATGCCGAGCCGCAGCTCATAAGTGGTGGGATGGATGTCCGCGACGAGGCCCCAACCGAGCCGTGAGCGCATGCGCTCCTCAATGTCCAGATCCGAGGGGGACTTGTCAGCGGAGATGACGATCTGCCGGTTCTGGTCAACGAGGGCGTTGAAAGTGTGGAAAAACTCCTCTTGGGTGGAATCCTTGCCGCTGATGAATTGCACATCGTCGATCATCAACAGATCGACCGACCGGAACTGTTCCTTGAAGTCCATCGTCGAGCGGAAGCGCAGCGCCCGGATGAACTGGTACATGAATTTCTCAGCCGACAGATAGATGACTTTGTGGGTCGGCGCGTGCTGACGCACATGCCAGGCGATCGCATGCATCAAATGCGTCTTCCCGAGCCCGACCCCGCCATAGAGAAAAAGCGGGTTGAACGGCACGGAATGTTTCGGCGCCGCACAGGCCTCGGCGACGCGCCGAGCTGCGGCGTGCGCCAACTCGTTTGGTTTGCCGACCACAAAGTTATCAAAGGTCAGCCGAGCGTCGAGCGCGGCGGAAACGCCTCTGTCATCGATGAGATCGGGCGCACCACTTTCGACCGCCGTGGGTTCGGGCGCGATC
>CAYYDL010000825.1:0-1584 GCA_964470545.1 uncultured Hyphomicrobium sp.
ATGAACGCGAGCTTGCCGCCCGGGTCGTCCGGTATATAGACGACGCAAAGGATCGTGGTTGCGCCATCTACATTGGTGACCCTCGCCGCAGCTATTTTCCGGAAGGACGGTTTACGCCCCTTGCCGAATACCAGGTTCCTGTCACACGCGAGCTTGAGGACTTCGAAATCAAGCGGACGATCGTATGGCGCGCCTGATATAGCCATGCCGCAATGCGGGATTGACGCCGATCATTTCAACTGGATCAGCCGGCACTCAACCATCGGGCATGTTGTGGAGCGCCGAACGCGGCAGCATAATAGGAAAAAGGCCGCAACTTAGACGGTCGCACGGAGGTACGCTCGATGTCGGAGAAAGTTTACGCGGTGCCCCCACAATGGGCGGAGCGGGCTTATGTCAACGCTGACACTTATGAAGCGATGTATCAGCGTTCGGTCAGCGACCCGGAAGGGTTCTGGTCGGAGGCCGGAAAGCGCATTCACTGGATCAATCCTTACACGCGCGCAAAGAATACAAGCTTCGCGCCCGGGAATGTCGATATCCGATGGTTTGAAGACGGCACGTTGAACGTCTCCGCAAACTGCATCGACCGTCACGTCGAATCGCGCGGCGACAAAGTTGCGATCATCTGGGAAGGCGATAACCCGAACGAAAGCGAGCTTATCACCTATCGCCAGCTTCACGAGCGCGTCCAGCGCTTCGCCAACGTCCTGAAGAAGCACGGCGTCAAAAAAGGCGATCGCGTCACGATCTATCTGCCGATGATTCCCGAAGCCGCCTACGCCATGCTGGCGTGCGCGCGCGTTGGCGCCATTCATTCTATCGTCTTCGGCGGCTTCTCGCCCGATAGCCTTCAGAACCGCATCGAAGATGCGGAATCAAAGCTCATCATCACGGCCGATGAAGGTCTCCGCGGCGGCAAGCCGGTGGCCCTCAAGAAGAACGCCGATGCAGCGCTCGCCAAGTGCAAGGGCGACGAGAAAATGCTCGTTGTCCGCCGCACCGGCAATCCCGTTCCATGGACACCCGGCCGCGATTTCTGGTTGCACGAAGAGCTGATCACGGTTCCGGCCGAATGCGAGCCGGAAGAGATGCACGCCGAGGATCCGCTCTTCATTCTCTATACGTCCGGCTCAACCGGCAAACCGAAGGGCGTCGTTCATTCGTCGGGCGGTTATCTCGTCTATGCCTCAATGACCCATCAATACGTCTTCGACTGCCGCGACGATGACATCTATTGGTGCACGGCGGACGTCGGCTGGGTCACCGGGCACAGCTATATCGTCTACGGTCCGCTTGCGAACGGCGCGACGACGCTGATGTTCGAGGGCATCCCGACGTATCCATCCGCGTCGCGCTTCTGGGACGTCATCGATAAATGGAAAGTCTCGATCTTTTCTACTGCGCCAACGGCGATTCGCTCGCTCATGGGCGCCGGCGACGACAACGTCAAGAAAACGAGCCGCGCATCGTTGCGGCTTCTGGGCTCTGTGGGCGAGCCCATCAATCCCGAAGCCTGGGAGTGGTATCATAACGTCGTCGGCGAAGGACGCTGCCCGATCGTCGATACTTGGTGGCAGACCG
>CAYYDL010000826.1:0-3236 GCA_964470545.1 uncultured Hyphomicrobium sp.
ATCTTGAAATCCTTTTCGGGATCGATCTTGTCGAGGCCGAATTCGACGAGACCGCGCGCGGCATGGTGCAATTCTGCTGAAAGCTCGGTGCCCGTCGCCCCTGCTCCGATGATCGCGACGTGCAGCTGACCGGGTCTTACCGGACCCGGCTGGGCGTAAGCGCGGACGCACGCATTCAAAAGGCGCCGGTTGAACCGCTCCGCCTGCTCGGGCGTGTCGAGCATGATTGCATTCTCTTTCACTCCGGGCGTGCCGAAGTCATTCGAGATGCTTCCGACTGCGATCACGAGCGTATCGTAGGGGAACCAGCGATCAGGCGTGATCTCGCGACCGTCCTCGTCGTAGGTTGCGGCGAGATGGACGCGCTTGCCCGCGCGATCGAGTCCGATCATCTCGCCATAGCGGTATCGGAAGCCATGCCAGTGTCCCTGCGCCTGATAGGGTAGCTCATGACGGCCGGTATCCATGCTGCCGGCGGCGATTTCGTGCAGCAGAGGTTTCCAGATGTGCGTGCGTGCGCGATCGACGAGAGTGATCTCGGCCTTTCCCGATTTGCCAAGCTTGTCTCCGAGCTGCGTCGCAAGTTCGAGACCGCCCGCGCCGCCACCGACAACGACGATGCGGTAGGGGTGTTTGCCAGGGGCGTCGGCGGTCGTTGTTGTCGTCGTCGTAGCAGGAACCTGCGTATCCATCTGGGCCTCATGCGCATGTCATGGCGGCGGCTTTTAGGAGCGTAGATCGCCGCCTGTCGCTTTTTTAACATCCGTAATTATTTTTTGCGTGATCGTTTCAATAGCCTGATCGGTGAGCGTTTCCGTCGCAGGTTGAATTGTCACTTCAATGGCAACGGATTTCTTGCCGTCCGCGGCCAAGCTGCCGCCTTCGAAGACATCGAAGACATTCACGGCTTTGATGAGGGATTTATCGGAATTCGCAGCGGCTTTTACGACATCGCCGGCCGCGACATCCTTCGGCACGATGAAGGCAAGGTCTCGCGTGACCGGCAAAAGGTCGGATGTGGCGAGCGGCGGCTTGGCGCGTGATTTCTTTTTCTCCGGTGGAAGCGCATCGAGAAAAATCTCGAACGCGGAAACGGGAGACTCGACATCGAGCGTTTTGAGCGTCGCGGGATGGATTTCGCCGAAATAGGCGAGCACCGTTTTCGGTCCGAGCTTCAATGCGCCGGAACGGCCGGGGTGATACCAGTGCGGCGCATCACGGGTTATTTGGGCCTTGGCCGGGTCGATGCCGAGTGCTGCAAGCGCGGCGAAGACATCGGCTTTGACGTCGAACACGCCAACCGGAGCGGCATTGCCGTCCCAATGGCGGCCCGAGCCTGCCAAACGCGCGGTTCCGGCGCGGACACCGGCTGCGCTCAGGTATTGGTCTTCCGGCTTTTCGCCGCGATAGGCTTGGCCGAGTTCGAAGAGCGCCACGTCGGCTAGGCCGCGATTTCGGTTTCGCGTGACCGCGGTGAGAAGTCCCGGCAGCAACCCAGGACGCATCGAGGACATTTCGACGGAGATCGGATTAGCGAGGTCGAGTTCGGCGGAGCCGCCGCCGAAGTGCGTGGCTTCGGCTTTCGGGATGAAGCTCCAGGTCACGGCCTCAACGAAGCCGCGGGCGGCAAGCAGACGTCGGGCGCGGCGTGCGCGCTTCTGCTTGTCCGTCAGAACGGCGCGGGCGATGCCATCGGCACGCGGGAGCGGCGTCGCCGGAATGCGGTCGAGACCGGCTATGCGCACAACCTCTTCAACGAGGTCGGCGGGGCCGTGGACGTCCGGCCGCCAGGTCGGAACCGTGATCTTCGCAGTGCTGAGTTTGCCATCGATCTTGAAACCGAGCGCTTTCAAGATTTTCGTGATTTCGGCATCGGGGAGTTTCATGCCGGACAGTTTCTCGACGCGCGCATAATCGAAGGAAATGACGCGCTCTTCGATCGGTTCCTTACCGGCGACCTTCGCTTTCGAGGCTTCGCCGCCGCAGAACTTCATGATCATGTCGGTCGCAAGGTCGAGGCCCGGGCGTTCGGACGCCGGATCGACACCGCGCTCGAAACGGTAGCGGGCATCGGTGACGAGCCCGGTCTTGCGACCTGTGGCGGCGGTGCGAACAGGATCGAAATAGGCGCTCTAGATCAGCACCGCCTTGGTTTCGAGTGTGGAGCCGGTGCTTTCGCCGCCCATCACGCCGCCGAGGCCGAGCGGCCCGGTATCGTCGGCGATGACGCACATCGTGTCGTCGACCGTGTATTCCTTGCCGTCCAGAGCGAGAAATTTCTCGCCGGTCCTGCCGAGACGGGCGCGTAGCGTGCCTTTGATTTTTTGCGCGTCGTAGACGTGCAAGGGGCGGCCACGATCGAGAGAGATATAATTCGTGACGTCGACGAGGGCATTGATCGGGCGAAGGCCGGCAGCTTTCAGCCGGTTCTGCATCCAATCGGGGGACGGACCGTTCGTGACGTTGCGGATCGTGCGCGCGGCAAACACGGGGCAGGCATCGGCCGTCTCGGGCGTGAACTCGAGCGTGACCGGGATCTTGCAGTCAAAAACTTCGTGGAGCGGCGCGAGCTTTGGCTCGGGCTTCAGCGTTCCCATTCCGGCGGCGGCGAGATCGCGGGCGATACCGCGAACGCCCGTGCAGTCGGGGCGGTTCGGCGTCAACTTCACTTCGATGATCGGATCATTGAGACCGGCGGCATCGATATAGGCTTCGCCGACCTTATCTGCCCATTCGGCGGGGAGATCGAGGATGCCATCGCTCTCTTCCGAAAGCTCAAGCTCGGCGGCCGAGCACATCATGCCGTTCGAGACGACGCCGCGAACGGGCTTCTTTTCGAGCGTTATCTTTGAGCCCGGAATATAAGTGCCAAGCGGTGCGAAGACCGCGACCATGCCGGCGCGCGCGTTCGGTGCGCCGCAGACGACTTCCATCAGCGGCTGGCCTTTGGCGATCTCGACCTGCACGATCTGCAACTTGTCGGCGTTCGGATGCTTCTTGGCTTCGACGATGCGCGCGACCTTGAAGGCTCCAAGCGTCTTGCCCGGATCTTCGACGCCTTCGACCTCGAGGCCGATAGCGGACAGGACTGTGGCAAGCTCATCGACGGATTTGTCGGTGTCGAGATGATCTTTGAGCCAGGAGAGCGTGAATTTCATTTCAGATCTACTTCGTCATCATCGGGAATAAGCTTCAGGGCAATTGAATCTTCGGGTAGTACCCATCTGTTTTCTCCC
>CAYYDL010000827.1:0-4515 GCA_964470545.1 uncultured Hyphomicrobium sp.
TTATGTGACGACGCGCGCGAAGGGGACTGGCCTCGGCCTCGCAATCGTGCAAAAGGTCGTCGAGCAGCACGGCGGCACGCTGTCACTCGAGGATGCTCCATTGACCAAGACGCGGACACGCGGAGCTTTGGTCCGTCTAACCTTGCCTCTCAAAATCGGGACTTCCCAAGATACTTCCGCCGAGCAAGTTCGTTCTGCAGCCCATGCAGTCGGCGGCGCATGAGGTGCATGATATGAAACGCTTAACCCCCCAGGAGCGCAGCACTGTCAGCTGATATACTGATCGTCGATGACGAGGCCGATATCCGGGATCTGGTCGCCGGCATTCTTCAGGACGAGGGCCACCGGACGCGGCTGGCCCGCGACAGCGATGAGGCCCTGCGGGCGATCGAGGATCGCAAGCCGCACCTCGTCATCCTCGACATCTGGCTGCAGGGAAGCAGGCTCGATGGGCTTGAGGTTCTGACGGTGATGAAGCGCACCTATCCGGACCTGCCGGTGGTCATCATCTCCGGTCACGGCAACATCGAAACCGCCGTCACCGCCATCAAACGCGGCGCGTACGATTATATCGAAAAGCCATTCAAATCCGATCGCCTGGTGCTGGTCGCTTTGAGAGCGCTTGAAGCGTCGCAACTGAAGCGCGAGGTGAAGGAGCTCAAAGAGCGCTCCGTCGTCTCGGCTGAGATGATCGGCAAGTCGCCCGCGATCAATCAGTTGAAGAACAACATCGACAAGGCGGCGCCGACGAACAGCCGCATCATGCTGCGCGGCGCCTCGGGCTCGGGCAAAGAACTCGCCGCTCGCGTCCTCCATCAGAAGTCGCTGCGTGCCGATGGCCCGTTCGTCGTGCTTAATGCCGCGGCAATGGTTCCTGATCGCGTTGAGGAAGAGCTGTTCGGCACGGAAGATCGCACGGGCGGTCCGCGCAAGGTCGGCGCCCTCGAAGAAGCCCATACCGGCACGCTCTACATTGATGAAGTTGCCGACATGCCGATGGAGACGCAGGGCAAGATCCTGCGCGTGCTCGTCGAGCAGAAGTTCCTGCGCCTCGGCGGATCGCAGAAAGTGTCGGTCGATGTCCGCATCATCTCGTCCACGTCTCGCGATTTGGAGCAGGATATCCGCGAGGGCCGCTTCCGCGAGGACCTCTATCATCGTCTGAACGTCGTCACGTTGCGCGTCCCGAGTTTGGCTGAACGTCGGGAAGACATTCCGGAGCTCATCCAATATTTCATCGGGCAGGTTGCCCAGACGTCCGGCCTTGCGCCCCGCCGCATCGGTGAGGATGCTATCGCAGTCCTGCAGGCCCATGACTGGCCCGGTAACGTCCGCGAGTTGCGCAACAACGTCGAGCGCCTGCTGATTTTGGCGGGGGGCGAACCCAACGCTGCGATCACCGCCGACATGCTGCCCGAGGAGATCGGCTCAAATGTCCCGCTGCCGGTCAATGGCGGAGCGGAACATTTGATGTCGCTGCCGCTGCGCGAAGCTCGCGAAATCTTCGAGCGCGAGTACCTGCTGGCGCAGATCAACCGCTTTGGCGGCAACATCTCGCGCACTGCGGAATTCGTCGGCATGGAGCGATCGGCGCTGCATCGTAAGCTTCGTGCGCTGGGCGTCTCGTCCGAGCAGCGCAGCGGCGAGCTTCGTTCCGCCTCCTAGGAGCGACGCCGCTTGACCCGCATCGTCTACGTCAACGGCGCCTATAAGCGCTACGCGGAAGCCGCCGTCCACGTCGAGGATCGTGGCTTTCAATTTGCCGACGCGATCTATGAAGTCATTGAAGTGCGCGACGGTCATCTGGTCGATGCAAGTCGGCATCTCGCGCGCATGGCGCGATCGCTGCGGGAGCTTGCAATCCCAGCCCCGATGTCCAATGCCGCGCTGAGCCAGGTGGTCGAGCAGGTGATCCGGCGCAACCGCGTTCGCAACGGGATTGTCTACATCCAGGTGACACGCGGTGCCGGGCCAAGAGATTTCGCCCTGCCACCGTCGGGAATTCTTCCTACCCTCGTCGTTCTGGCCCGTACACAGCGCAAGGGCTGGTCGGCCGAACTCGCCGAGACCGGCATCGCGGTTAAAACGATTCCAGACAACCGTTGGGCCCGATGCGACATCAAGACGGTGATGCTGCTCCCGGCCGTGCTGGCGAAGGACGAAGCACGCCGGAACGGTTCTAAAGAAGCTTGGTTCGTCGACTCTGCAGGAAATGTGACAGAGGGTGCGTCGAGCAACGCATGGATTGTCACCGCAGGCGGCACGCTGGTGACCCATCCGTTGGATCGGCGCATTTTACCGGGCGTGACGCGCGCAACCGTCATGGATGTGGCAAAAGCCGAGGGTCTGAAAATCGAGGAGCGAAATTTCAGCCGGGAGGAGGCGCTCCAAGCGCACGAGGCTTTCGTGACCTCGGCCACCAATATTGTCATGCCTGTCGTGAAGATCGATGGGGTGCCGGTGGGTGACGGCCGCCCTGGCCCATTGGCCCGTCGCCTGCGCATCAGATTTCATCATGTTGCTGAAATTTCAGCGGGGTAGTGCGAACGTTGCCGCATTGTGCGTGGCACCAATGGATGTAGAGTGCCGACGCTTCGATCGTCATCGCACCCCCGGTGAAAATCGAAACCGCTGTGGTGCTTCGTTGCTTTTCAAACGCGACAGCGCCACACGTTTCAGACAAGACGCCTCTAACAAGACGTCGAGATAATAAACGGACAACGAAAATGGCGGCCGAAAAACCACAAAATTTGCAGGACACTTTTTTAAATTATGTCCGCAAGAATAAAACGCCCTTGACCATCTTCCTCATCAACGGCGTCAAGCTTCAAGGCATCGTCAGCTGGTTCGATAATTTTTGCGTTCTTCTTCGCCGCGACGGTCATTCGCAGCTCGTCTACAAGCATGCAATTTCCACGATCATGCCGGGCGGCCCTGTCAATCTCAATGATCAGGATGAAAGCGGCGCGGCTTGATCGCGCGACCGAAAGACGGCGAAGACGAAAGGCGCGAAGGCGAGGGGAAGCGCAAAAAACGTCGGCGAGCCTCGGAAGAGACGCGGGCACCCAGAACGCGCACGCTCGTTGTCGTGCCTGCACTGAAGCGTCAACCGAGGTTGCGCGGCACGTCGAAACTCAACGCGCAAAGCCATAGCCCCGAGAACAGATTGGCTGAAGCCGTCGGCTTGGCGAAGGCGATCGACCTCGACATCATCGATGCCGCGATCGTGCCGGTGGGGGAACCGCGGCCATCGACGCTTCTCGGTTCGGGAAAGGTCGAGGAGATCAAGGAACGCGTCGCCGATCTCGAAATCGGGCTCGTGGTCATCGATTACAACATCACGCCGGTCCAGCAGCGAAACCTCGAGAAGGCGTGGAACGCCAAGGTCCTCGATCGCACCGGTCTCATTCTCGAAATCTTCGGAGAGCGCGCCAGAACGCGAGAAGGTGTGCTGCAAGTCGAGCTTGCGCATCTGACGTATCAGAAGGGCCGGCTCGTCCGCGCCTGGACACATTTGGAACGGCAGCGCGGCGGCGGCGGCTTTCTCGGCGGTCCGGGCGAAGCCCAGATCGAACTCGATCGCCGTATGCTTCAGGACCGCATCGATGCGATCAAGCGTGATCTCGCCGAGGTCGTCAAAACCCGCGATCTCCATCGCAAGGGCCGCCGGAAGGTGCCGTATCCGATCGTTGCCATCGTCGGCTATACGAACGCCGGAAAGTCGACACTCTTCAACAAGATCACGGGTGCCGGCGTCGTTGCGATGGATCAGGTGTTCGCGACGCTCGATCCGACGATGCGCGAAGTGAAGCTCCCGAGCGCGCGCCGCATCATCCTATCAGATACGGTGGGATTCATTTCCGATCTGCCAACGATGCTGGTTGCGGCCTTCCGTGCGACGCTCGAAGAGGTCGTCGAAGCCGATCTCATCCTCCACGTCCGCGACATCTCCCATCCCGACACCGAGGCGCAGGCGGACGACGTGGCAAATGTGCTCACCGAGCTCGAGGTCGATGTGCGCGCACCGGCGAAGGTCATCGAGGTCTGGACCAAGATCGATCTCCTGCCGCCCGAGCGCCGCCCGCCGCGCATGACCGCAGCCCAGGCGAACGGCGAGGGGACCGCGCCCGCGGTCGTCGCCGTCTCCGCACTGACCGGCGAGGGATTGCCGGAGCTGCTCGAACTGATCGAGCAGCGGCTTACCGGCGGACGTCGCACCTATACGGTCACGCTCGCCGACGCCGGCCTCGGCAACCTGCACCGGCTCTACGAATTGGGCGAAGTACTGGAGCGCGCCGACACCGAGGAGGGTGCCACCGTGGTCACGATCCGCGTGCCGCGCGAGCGCGACGCCGCCTTCCGGCGCGCGTTCCCCGACGCGAGGGCAGTGAGGTAGAAAGTTCTCGTTCGCTGCGCCGGCACTATTCGCCTCCCCCGCGAAAGCGGGGGTCCAGGAAGTGACAGCGATCCCTCCCGGACGGATGTGGGCAACTGCGGCCCCTGGATCCCCGCTTT
>CAYYDL010000828.1:0-10959 GCA_964470545.1 uncultured Hyphomicrobium sp.
GATCATCATTGATGGCATAATCGGCATCGCGATGATCGAGAGAGACGGCGGTCCAGCGAACGTCTTTGCCGTCGTTCATATAATCGACAGCTGTATAAACATGGGTGCCGATCGGCTTCTCTGGATTGGAGATTGTGATCGGTGCGTCGAAGACAGGTTCATGCCCCTGCCGAACATAAAGCCGTTGAGTCTTGAGGCTGATGAAGACTGAAATCGGCTGGGCTTTGTGCTTTGCTTCTTTGGCAGCGGCAACGGCAGCATCGCGAGCCGCGAGGGTTGGGGCGGCTTCGTCGGTTGTGGTCTTCAGTTCAGTCTCGGCCGCTTTCAAGGCTGCGGTCGCGGAGTCAACCCTGGCCGCGGCTTGCTCGGCGCTCTTTACGGCCTTTGCCTTCGCGTCTTCCCACCGCTTTTTCATTCGATCCGATTTTGTGCTCGCGAGCTTTTTGTCGACTCTCGAGACGCGATCATCGGCGGCTTTTTTTGCTGCTTCCGCTTTGCGAAGAGCCCTTGCCGCCCGGTCCCGAGGTTCTTTTTTATCCGCAATTGCCTGCTCGACCTCTTGCGCCTCGGCGATGGCGGAATCGGCCTCGATCTGCTTGCCGGCGGCGATCGCCGCCAGCGCATTGAATTCGGCTTGGCGCGCGGGCCAGTTGCTAAGGTCGGGCTCGAAGGCTTTGGCGTCGTTATTGTCATCATCCTGATACGACATCGGAATGGCGACCGCCGAATGGAGAGCTTGCGGCGGGGTGGGCTTCATCAACAACGGATGGGAAATTTCGACGGGGGCAACGTCATCATAGGCAACGACGACACGCATTCCGACTTTCGTAAGCGGGAACAAGCGCTGGGCGAAACCATCCGGCATGCGGACGCAGCCATGGGAAGCGGGATAACCCGGAAGTTGGCCCGAATGCAGGGCAATGCCGGACCAGGTAATCCGCTGCATGAACGGCATCGAGGCGTCGTCGTAGAGATTTGAATAGTGCTCCTCTTCCTTTTGGAGGACGCTGTACACCCCGACAGGCGTTTCATAGCCGGTTCGTCCGCTCGATACGCGTGCGCTCATCGAACCGCCCGCCGCGTCATAGACGGTCACGCGTTGATCCTTGAGCGAGACGATCGCAATGACCGGCGCCCCTGAAATGGTCTCCTCGATACTGTTCTCGGTTGTGCGCGAGCGGCGCTTTCCGGCATCTGCGGTGTCAAATGTTGCGCCCGTCGCCACAATTGCGAGCGCAATCACGGCAATCTCCTTGGCAAGTGGTTTGCTGTGGCGAGGCAAACGAAACATTTTTCAGACCTTGAGTATGCAACCGGCGCGGAAATGGAGACTTGCAGCGTAGTCTGAAGGAAGTTGCATATTAATTAGCGCATGCTCCGATCTCATTGTCATCGGTGAAGTTCTGGCTGCAAAATCCAATTTTTGAAGCCTATTGCATGATCGAGCCGACAACTTGACGATGCCAGCGCCGAAAGTAGCCGCGATGCACGCGGACGTTGTGTTTTTCGTTACCGACGAATTTCAGGTAAGTCCAAAAACCGTTACGTTGGCCGAACTCGCGGCGGGGTAAAGCCTGGGATTTTCTGATGATCGTCGCCGAAGTCTTTCCATCAGCAGGAACGGCCGGTCTCATTGTATCATATCGCCACGGATAGAAAGTGCGCGTTCACCGTAAAGCGGGTGACGACGATTCCGCGGCGTCCGAGCGCATGAAACGCTGGCGCCGTTTACCAGAGCCTCACGTCCGCGCGCGTATCTCATGGCTTGTCAGTTTAGGGCGCCTGCTGTCTGCGCAATGGTTCAGAAACCGAACTCTGCCCCTTCGACCTTCGAGGAAAACATTACGTTGCGGTCCGTGCGATGGGCTGCGTGGCCGATTTCGCTTCTTTTCGATCGGCTCGGAAATGTCTCGCGCCACAGGCTGCTTTTCGCTGTGGTGCTCGCCGATGGCGTGTCGATTTTCGCTGCATGGGCAGTCGCGAGAGGCTTGCTCGGCGCGAGGCCCGCGCCAACCTGGACGAATTTTGCGGCGATCCTTGCCATCGCCCTGCTGACCGTCACAGCTTTGCGCGCGCAATGGTCTTATACCATCCCGTCGCTGCGTAGGTGCTGGATGCAACTCGTCAAGGTTTTCACATCAATTGGCCTTGTCACGCTTGCCGCTTCCGGTGTGGTGTTTTTGTTCGGCATTTCTTCCGTGACAGCCGACGAGATGGCCGCGGGAATGGGATTGTCCGCACTCTTTCTATGCTGTGTGCGCCTTGTTGCGGCTGAATACGTTCAGCGGTTGACACGCGCCGGGCGGCTTGTCCGACGTACTGTTATCGTGGGGGCCGGCAAGGATGCAGAACATCTTATCCGCCAACTGAGGACTGATCCGGAGAGCCACTTGCGGATCCTCGGGATTTTCGACGATCGCTGCGGCGATCGCGCGGAGGGCGATTTCGGCGGTATCGTGCGGCTCGGGACGTTCGAGGATCTTGCGGATTTCTGCCGCAAGTCGGGGGTCGATCTCTTGATCGTGACAGTGCCGGCTTGGGCAGAAGCGCGGCTGATGGAGATCCTTGGCCGGTTGTTTGCCCTGCAGGCCGATGTCCGGATCTCTGCACTAAATTCGAAGCTGCGCCTCAACTCCCGTTCCTACAGCTTCATCGGGCGGGTGCCGATGCTCGCGGTGATGGATAAGCCGCTGAGCGACTGGGATTGTGTTCTCAAAAATCTCGAGGATCGGCTTATCGGGTCACTTCTGCTCCTCGTTGCTCTGCCGCTCATGGCCGTGATCGCAGCCGCAATTCGATGGGAGACCAAGGGGCCGATCTTCTTTCGGCAGAAGCGGTATGGTTTCAATAACGAACTGATCGAAGTGATGAAATTCCGTTCGATGTATGTCGATCAGCAGGATGAGGCGGCCAGCAAGCTTGTCACGCGCAATGATCCGCGGGTGACGCGCGTCGGCGCTTTTATCCGACGCATGAGCCTCGATGAGCTGCCGCAACTGATCAACGTTGTCAAAGGAGAGATGTCACTTGTCGGACCTCGTCCGCATGCCACTGGAGCCCGCGCCGACCGCGATCTTTATGAGAATGTCGTCCAGGGATATTTTGCGCGCCATCGCATGAAGCCGGGCGTTACAGGTTGGGCGCAGATCAACGGCTGGCGCGGCGAAACGGACACCCGCGAAAAGCTCGTCCAGCGGGTCGAGCATGATCTTTATTATATCGACCATTGGTCGGTATTTTGGGATCTCTACATTCTTGCAATGACGCCTTTCTCGCTCCTGTCGGGCAAGAACGCCTACTAGCGTCACGTGACCGTCATGGGCCGCTTCGGACCGTGTGGCCGAATATCGGCGGCTGCGGATGCCGTGCGATCGTCGCGTTGCCACGCAGTGCGGAATTGAGCATATCGGGCTTCGAGGCGTGGGCTAGCTTCGATGGCGCTCCCTGCGCTTTAGGGTTCGCTTGCAGGAAATTTTCCGTTTGCTAGGTTTCATTCCATTGCGGCGGTTGCGCTGCGCTCATGTTGGCGGGAGTTTCGCATTCTCAATCTCTTGAAACAGATCCGTGCGGCGATTGCAGTTCTGGTGGTAGCCGTCGGCATCAGCATTTCGTTTGCATCCGCCGACGCTCAGGAAGGACCTCCGGTCGATACCGCTCTTGTCGTTTCAGTGGATGTCTCGAACTCGGTGGATGATGCCCGGTACCGGCTGCAGATGGAGGGCATCGCGAAGGCCCTTGAGGACCCAGGCGTGATCGAAGCCATTACGGGCGGTTCACAGGGCGGGATCCTGTTTTCGATGGTCACGTGGGCCGACACGCCATCATTCGTGATCCCCTGGATCCGGATCGCGAACAAGGCGGACGCCTTGGCCGCTGCGAAGCGCGTGCGGGCCCTGCCGCGACAGGGCGGCGAATTCACATGCATGACGCGGATGTTGCGCTCAGCGAACGACAAGATCGTCCCGCAAATTCCGGCGAAAGCTTCGCGGGTTATCATAGATGTGTCAGGAGACGGTCCCGACAACTGCAACGCCGATGAGCCCATCGAAAAGGTTCGCAACGAGTTGGTCAGCAATGGAGTGACGATCAACGGTCTTCCGATTTTGCTGGATGCGCCGGAAGATTCTGCGCTTCTACCGAAAGCGGTGCCCGGGGGACGACCACCGCTCGAACAATGGTATCGGGATCACGTTATGGGCGGTCCAAGCAGCTTCGTGCTGCCTGCTCAAGGCTACGGGGATTTCGAACGCGCCATTCGGCAAAAATTCGTCATCGAAGTCAGCAGCCTGGCTTCGATGACGAATTCGGCAAACCGTTAAATCAGGTGGATTACGGACTAGATGTCGTCTTCGCTGGCTGATCCGCAGTGCCAGCGCGTAACCTGCCAGCCAGGATGCTCTGCGGCCCACTTTGCGAAGTGTGGCGGCGCTTCAGCCATGCACGTCATTTGATCGATGTCAGCATCGATCGGGATTTTGTAATCCCGGCAGACGTTAGGGTCACTCACAAGGCAGGCCGAAAGAACGATTGCGAGCATGGCGGGAGTCCCGGTTTTTGCGTCAACGACTTCAGCATATCGTGACTTAAAGTCCCGGGGATTTGTTTCGGAAGTGCACAATAATTGCTACCCGCATTCTTACGCAGGGAGAATGATTTCTCCCCGGCCAATCGTGGCTGTGTCGCCGCCAATCTTCTGAACAAACAACGGCATAGGCTTCGGAGCCAGGTCGCCCAGAGTAGCTTTCAGATAGCGTGCGATGATCCGCATGATCACGAGATCGTGTTTGCCGCAATCGACAAAAGTCGGAAGAAGGCTGGCGACGCTCGGTCCAATGAGGGTGCCGCGGCGCATCATGAGACCCGGCTCCGGTCCGAAACCGCCTTCCGCCCAGATCGTGCCTCCAATCATGCGCGAGCCGGTGTTTGTGCCCGTCATCCCGCGCACGACGACAGTTCCGCGTCGCATCTTATCGCCGGCGCGGGCGCCGACATTTCCTTCGATAACAGCTGTTCCGCCGAGCATGCCGAAGCGTTCGCCGGTTACGACGCCGCCGAGATTGTCGCCTGCGCTTCCAGAAACGTGGATCATGCCGCCGGTCGTGCCGGAGGCCAGGAAGTCGCCGACATTGCCTCGGATTTCGAGCTTGCCGCCCGACATCTTACGCGCTGCATAGGAGCCGATATTGCCGATCACGCGCATCGTGCCGCCGTCGAGGTCGCCACCAACGAAATCGATTTCAGGTGTCGCGCCTTCTATGGTGAGGCTATCGCCCGGGCTCCCTGAGATGTCGAACGCGTCGCCGAGCGTGATGCCGCCCTTTTCGATCCCAACGGTGATATTCGCGATTTCGTGCGAAGACAGCGCCGACAGCTTTGACGGTGTAATACCAGCAAGAGTGATCCGCTCCGTCGCGGGCGCCTTGAAGCGCAAGGTCAAGCCGCTCATCAGATCAGATCCTTCAGATGATAGTGATGCTGTCCGAGCTTACCGCCGTAATTGCCGGCTGTGATGCGCGTGACGCCGCGTTTGGCGCCGACCTCGGTGACCGCCTTCAGCCCTGTACGCATCGCATCTGCGACGGCCTTAGAGGTCAGGCCGTCGATGACGATTTCAAGAACGGCGAGGGTGTCAGGCGACACTTCACTATGCTTGATCGTGCCGCGCAGCGTCGGACAGAAAGCGTCGTTGGTCGAGGCATGCATGCCGGCGTATTTCGCGCCGACCTTTGACCCAGAGCGGACGATGCCGCCAGGGAACGGTGTGATGACATCGTCGATCTTCGCGATGGCGGCGACTGCGTCCTCCGCCGTTTCGAGAAGGCCTTTTCGGTCGCGTCCCACGATCAACATGTTGCCGCCGCCGACCGCATCGGTCGTTACGCCGGTTTCTTCCTCGATGACAAATTCACCGTCCATGACGGGAACGCGCCAGTAGCGGCTGTCGCCAAGCTTTTTGGCCGTCTGATATCCGTCACCAAAAAGGCGGGTGCCTTTGCCAAGTGGCATCGACTTCTCGGCCCTGAGACCGGCATAGCAAGCCGAGCCGGGGCTCGTCAGCACACACTGGCCAATGCGGTTGCGGACCTGCGGAAGCAGCGCGTCAGGTGAAAATCCGAAAATAAGGATGCGCACCCCCGGGCGTCCATCGGGCGTCTCGTCCTCGCTCAGTTCCTTATCGATGCCGCACTCGGCCCCGGCGCCGATGACGGAAGTGCCGAAGCCGGTCGCGACCGTTGCAGCGATCTTCGCCCATTTCATCGAGTCGGCGGTGATGATGATACCGGTGCCGCTCATTCCGAACGCTTCGGCGAATGTATCGTCGATCGTTATGCCGTTGACCGTCATGCTCATGCTGCGCGTGCCCTGGTCGGTTGAATGATGAGCGAGCCGCGGCCGCCGTTGATGATCTCATCATCGGAGAGGCGGAAGTTATCCATCCGCACCGTGATGTAATCGTCGAAATAAGGCTTCAGCGATTTCTCGATGCTGGGGTCGTAGTGGGGACGGGCAACATGCGTCGCACCGTTGACGACCTTGACGATCTTGCCGTTGCGCACGATCAGCTCACCGTTCTTGAAGAGCAGATCGGGCTTCGTGAACATCGCTTCGCGGTCGGGATTGTCGTCGTAGACGGTGATATCCGCCCAGGCGCCAATGCCCAAGTGTCCACGGTCCTTGAGGCCGAGGCTGCGCGCTGGACCGGCGCGCGTCAGGATCGCGATCTCGTAGAGCGTATACTCCCGGTCGAGCGACGCCAGCGTCGAATACTTGAGCGCGTCCGGATTGATCTTCTGCATCATGTCATTGCGGAATGACTTGTCCATCAGCAACCGGATCAGATGTGGATACCAAGTGAACGGTCCTCCGTTCGGATGATCGGTCGTCAGGAACAGGCGCCATGGATCATTGATGAGCAGGAACAGCTCAAGGCCGATCGCCCACTGCAGCGCGTTGACGAAGCTCTTGTCGCGATACTTGAACGGGACGACGCCGCATCCGGCATCGCACTCGATGTCCATCACGACCCATTTCTTCGGCGTTGCGGATCGCGACGTCACGAACTGGCGCATCGAGTCGCCCGATGCCGTGCAGGTCTGACCGAACATCACCTGTCCGACGTCGCAGGAGACGTTCTTGTTGGCGTTGATCGCTTCAGCAACTTGAGCGGCGGCCGATGAGAACTTCAGATCGCCCTCCGTTCCATAGCTGTGGAACTGGATGTGCGTGAGGTGGATCGGCAGGCCTTCGGCGCCCTTGATCGTATCGAGGGTCGTTTCGTAGCCGCCCGGCACACCGAGGTTGCAGCCGTGGATATGGAGCGGATGGACGACGCCGAGTTCCTTCAAGCCGCGCGCGAGGTTTACGATGATGTCTCGCGGCGTCACGCCGTAGTAGACGTGCTTCTCGTTGAGATCGAGCTTGCGCTGATTGAACTTGAAAGCGCTGATGCCGCCCGGATTGACGACCTTGACGGCGATTGCCTGCGCCGCATGCATCGTCCAGGCGATGTAGTCCTTGATCGCCGAGAAATCCTTTTTGCCCGCGAGCTGGCGCAGGAAGAAATCATCCGAGCCGAGCATCACGAAGGCGCCCTTGTCGATGATCGACGTATCGGCCATCTCCATGTGTGCCTGGCGCGCATTCGCGGGCAGCATTGCGGGTTCGAAAGCGGCCGTATAGCCCATCTCGGCGTAACGATAGCCCGTCAACATCGTCGACGGTACGGCGTGACCGACGCCCGCGCGCGTCAAGTCGGTGCGGGCGACCGGATCGGCCATATGATCCTCAGGCAGCATCGTGCGCGCGATCGTCATCTTGCCGCCGCCGATATGGGAATGCGGATCGATGCCGCCTGCCATGATCACTTTGCCATGGACCGGATATTCGTGGGCGACCCTGGCGTTCGGGTCCGGCAAAACGATGCGGCCGTTTTCGATGAAGATGTCGCGGACCTCGCCGTCGACCCCGTGTTCGGGATCGTAGACTTTGCCGCCGGTGAGCTTGATGAGCATTCTCGATCTCGGAATTTGGCCTAGAGGGCAGCTTCGATTTTTTCGAGGACGTCTGCCGCGCGGGGCAGTCTGGAGTCTCGCAGCTTCTTGAGAGGCAGCGATACGACGTTATCGACCCGCACCATCGTTCCGGCATGGTCGACGCCGGGCGTGCCGACGGGAATGAATACTTTAGGCGTCCGCGATGGCTTGGTGCCGGGCTGAGCGATGAAGATGGTTGGGACATCGCTCTCGGGCGGCATGAGATCCGGCGAGAATGACGTCAGCCACAAAAGCAGATCGCACTCCTTTGCGGCCAACAGCCGGTTCGCGACGTACCGCTCTGGATCGTAATCGGGTGCGCCGCTGACGAAGGAAACGCGGAGTGGGAAGCCTGATTGCCAGCTGCAGACAGCGCTGGCCGACGTCGCGCCCTCGTTGCCGCCAAGCGAAAGGCCAGCAAAGCGCGTCGTCAGGTTGATCTCCTTCACGAATTCGGAGATCGCCTGCACGGTGAGATCGGCGTTCGGGAAAGCGAGGCTCGGTGGTGCCCAGATGATGACGCCATAGCTTGCCGTTTTGCAGCGGGCAAAGAGATCTTCGATGGTCGCGCGCGGTACTCCGGCTATCGCATCGCCTGAGATCGTCCCGCCTTTGTTCATCGCCCGCATCGCATCGAGAATTTCGGCAATGCGCTCAGGTTTCGTCGGGATCGTGACGACCTCGCCGATCCGCTTTCCTTTCACTGCCGACTGATCGAGATTTTCGCCGAGGAAGACGACGGTTCTCTTCGGCGGATTGTCGGAAAACATCGATGCCTCATTGCAAACGATGCGCTCGAAGAAACGCGGATGCAACTCATGGACGTCGGCACCGGCGATGATGAAGAGATCGGCGCGGTTGCGCGCTTCCGTGAGTGTCGTCAGGACCCAGCCTGACGATTGGAGGACCTTGAAGTTACGATACTGCCCTTCGCTCAGCGCATGATCGACAATGCCAGCGCCTTTTTCTGCGAGAGCCATCGCGGCGCGAATGCCATCGACGTCGGTTCCGAGACCGCCGAAAACCGGCAAGCGGCTTTCCTTGATCAGGCGGGCTGCGGCAGCGACAGCCTCATCGAGCGAGACATCTTTGCCGTCGACCTGAGGGCTTGGCTCGCGGAGCGGCCGTTCGAAGCCGGCAACGGACTTCACGCAACCGTTCTTCAGGACTTTCAGTCCCTCACCGGAAGGGCCGATCTCAAGATCGTCGCAAAGGATGCCGCAAAACGGGCAGGCGACGTTCTCGTAATGGTTCGCGCCGTTCCTCGACTTTTCGGATGCCAAATGCTGCTCCTCATGGGCCCTGGGTCTAGCGACCGGCGGGATTCGACGAAAGTATGCGGGCGCAGGTAAAACAACGCGGCGCGAACGGTCAAGCATGGTGAAGCGGCAGATCGAATGCGACACATTTTGCCGTCTTTCCGCCGATGTCGATCCTGCCTAATGTCCCGGCGCTCGTTCTCGGTCTCCGAGTTCGCCCACGCATAGAAATCTCCGGAGGAAATGTATGCTGAAACGCTTGGTGATCGCCGCAACGATCGTCGGTCTCGCGCCGCTGTCGCTCGCCGGGGCGGCTTGGGCTCACGGGCCGTCCCGCCAGAAGGTGACGGAAACCGTCGAAATCAACGCCCCTGCCGACAAGGTTTGGAAGGTCGTCGGGAATTTCCAGGACATGAGCTGGCTGCCCGTCGTCGCGAAAACCGAAGGGACAGGCGGCAACAACGTTAACGCAACGCGAACGTTGACCTTGAAGAATGGCGGCAAGATCGAGGAGCAACTCGATAAGTATAACGCCGAAGATCACATGTACGCCTACGAAATCACAAAGGTCGATCCGAAGGTGTTTCCGGTCAACGATTACTCATCCCACATCACCGTCTCTGCCGACGGGGACAACAAATCGACGGTAACGTGGTGGGGTGGTTTCTATCGTGGCTACATGCTCAACGACCCGCCGCCGGATCTAAACGACGCCGTGGCGCTCAAGGCGGTGACAGATCTCTACAAGAGCGGTCTGGCTGCGCTGAAGCAAAAGGTTGAGGCTGGCGGCTGAGTGCGCAAAAGCCTTTCCGCACGTCGCATGCTGAAGCTGGGGCTTGGTCTGGCCGTTCTCAACGGCACGGTCCTCCCGGCTTTGGCGCACGAAGCCCTGCTGACCGCGCAGTCCGCCGACAGTCTTTCCTTCGTCGATCTCGATACGATGAAGGAAAGCGGCCGCATCAGCGTCACCGGTAAGCCCGCAGGCATTGCGCTCTCGCCCGACAAGAAGACGGCGTATATCACCGCGCCCGATAGTCAGGACCTCATCGAAGTCGACGCGATTTCGCGGACCGTGAAACGGCGCTTGCATTTGGGCGGCGGTCCGTTGGGCATTGCGGCGCACCCGACCCGCCCTGAGGTGTACGTCGCCGATTGGTACACGCACAAGATCCACATCGTCGATGTGACGCAGATGGCGGTGATTGGAGACATCAAGGTCGGAGATTCGCCTTCTGGCCTGGCGGTGACACCGAATGGCAAGCTGCTACTTTCAGCAGACCGTGACAGCGATGCAGTCTCGATCGTCGATATTGCGACCCGAAAAGTGCTGGCGTCCATCCCAGTCGGGAAACGTCCCTTCGGTATTACGATCGATGATCAGGGCGCGCGTGCCTATACCGCAAACGTGAAGAGCGATGATGTCACCGTGATCGACATAGCGGCACGCAAGGTTGTCGGAAGCGTTCCGACCGGACGCCGTCCCTATGCGGTCGCGCTTGCGCAGGGGAGGGGATTCGTGACGGATCAATACGGTGGGACGGTCACAGTATTCGACCAGACGACGCTCGCGCCAATTAAGCGGATCGACACCTGCGATCATGCCGAAGGCATCGAAGCCGACGCGGACGAGAAGAATGTCTATGTTTCCTGCTGGGGCGAGGATGTTC
>CAYYDL010000829.1:0-6332 GCA_964470545.1 uncultured Hyphomicrobium sp.
AAGCTTGGGGAGGAAGCCTTACAATCTGCAACGGCGAGAGCGGATTAATTGCGACGATGCGTCTGCCAGCTTCAAAGATCGATCGAGATTAAGTGATGCTGCTTTCAAATGTGCTGTGTTGGAATCGAATTCCAAAGTACGCAGATGGCAGGCCCGTAACTCCGATGTTCGATGATCCGAGCGCTAGCCCAAATTCGCTTTAGATCGAGCGCTGGTTGACCCGCCGTGATAATTCCTCGGCGCTTTCCTTGCGCTCGCTGTAACGGTCTACCAGATAGGCCGCGCGATCCCTCGTGAGAAGGGTGAATTTCACAAGCTCCTCCATCACGTCGACAACGCGGTCATAATAGGAGGAGGGCCTCATCCGGCCATTTTCGTCGAATTCCTGAAAAGCTTTTGCTACGGACGACTGGTTGGGAATCGTGATCATCCGCATCCATCGGCCGAGCACCCGCATCTGGTTCACGGCATTGAAGGACTGCGAACCGCCGCTGACTTGCATAACGGCCAAGGTCTTACCCTGCGTCGGTCGGATAGCGCCTACCGACAGCGGTATCCAGTCAATCTGGGATTTCATGACACCGCTCACTGCGCCGTGACGTTCGGGCGAGCACCACACCTGGCCTTCAGACCATGCTGCGAGTTCGCGAAGCTCGTGCACCTTGGGATGATTTTCGGCCGCATCATCGGGAAGTGGCAAGCCATGCGGATCGTAGATCTTCGTTTCGGCGCCGAAATGCTGAAGCAATCGTGCTGCCTCCATTGTGAGAAAGCGGCTGTATGACCGTGCCCGAAGCGACCCATAAAGGAGAAGAATACGCGGCTTATGGGTCGCGGTTGCTGCCAACTTCTCGCCGGCCGGGATGTGAAGATGATCGTGGACGACGTTGTGTAAGTCGGCCTTACCGTTTTTGCTCATCGCTTATTTCTCTGCCGGCACTTCATTACACACTTCTCTTCCGCAAAGCTTCAATGATAGGATCAAGGACGAATGTCCAGTCGCGTTCCGACACGTTTGCGCACCAGTGCTCCTGACTCATACCAGCCGCGCGATGAATTGGCGATTTTGACGACCGACAACATTACGGGTACCTCGATCAATACGCCGACGACGGTTGCCAAGGCAGCTCCCGAATTGAAGCCGAACAGGCTGATGGCGGCGGCCACCGCCAATTCAAAGAAATTGCTGGCGCCGATCAGCGCCGAAGGGGCGGCCACGCAATGGGCCTCGCCAGCCACGCGGTTCAATAGATACGCGAGCCCGGCGTTGAAATACACCTGGATCAGAATAGGCGTCGCGAGCATGGCTATGATGAGCGGTTGCTTCAGGATCTGCTCACCCTGGAAGCCGAAAAGCAAAATGAGAGTCGATAGCAACGCAAGCAACGACAGCGGCTGCAAGTGGCGGAGTAACCCACCCAAACCGGCTTGCCCGCCGCTCAGCAAAACACTGCGGCGGATCATTTGTGCGATGATCACGGGGATGACGATATAAAGTGCCACGGACAGTATCAGCGTGTCCCATGGCACCGTGATCGCCGACATCCCGAGCAGCAGACCGACGATCGGTGCAAAGGCGAATATCATGATAACGTCGTTAAGAGCGACCTGACTCAGCGTAAAGTGTGGCTCGCCATCCGACAGATTACTCCAGACAAAGACCATTGCCGTACATGGCGCCGCCGCCAGAAGAACCAGTCCGGCGATGTAACTGCTGACCTGGTCGGCCGGCAAATACGGTCTGAATAGCCACCCAATGAAGAACCAGGCGAGCAAGGCCATCGAAAACGGCTTGACGGCCCAGTTGATAAAAAGAGTTACGCCGATCCCGCGCCAATGATCCTTCACTTTCGCGAGCGCCGCGAAGTCGATCTTCACGAGCATGGGGATGATCATCAGCCAAATCAGTAGTGCGACCGGCAGGTTGACCTTTGCGATTTCCGCCGTTCCGACTGTCTGGAAAAATCTCGGAAAGAAGTGGTCGAGCGCGATCCCAACGAGGATGCAAAGTCCAACCCAGACCGTCAGATAGCGTTCAAAAGTGGACACGTTCACGCTTTCTCAGAAGCTGGCGCTTTGGAGCGGCCGATCGCATCCAAGTGCTTTTTCAGACTGAGTTCATCCAGCGACGCGAGAGGAAGGCTGGTGAAGATTCCGATGCGGTTATTGAGCATGCGGTAGGTATCGGCAAAAGCCAGGGCGCGTTGGGTTTCATCGCCCCGTGCTTCGGCAGGATCAGGAAGCCCCCAGTGGGCCGTCATCGGCTGTCCCGGCCAGATTGGGCAGACTTCGTTGGCGGCATTGTCGCAAACCGTAAAGACGAAATCGAGTTCAGGTGCACCGGGTGCGGTGAACTCTTCCCAGGATTTGGAGCGCAGCACGCTGGTGTCGTAATTCAGCTTGTTGAGGAGATTGATGGCGAGTGGATGGACTTCGCCCTTCGGCATGCTGCCGGCGCTATAGCCTTTGAACTTGCCCGCGCCGATGCGGTTGATGATTGCCTCGGCAATGATCGATCGAGCTGAATTTCCCGTACATAGAAAAAGCACCTTGAATGGGCGATCTATCATTTCGTTTCTCCCTTGCACAACTTGCGCGCTTTTTTGATCGTCGAACCGCAAAGTTCCGGCTGGCCCTGGCAGCAATCCTCGGTAAGGAAGCTCAGAAGCTGCCGCATCCTTTCGAAATGCGCCGCATAACGAATGTAGCGGCCGACGCGCGTGGCATGGATCAGACCGGCGCGATCAAGTTCTTTCAGGTGAAAAGAACCTCCCGTCGGCGTTGCGCCGACAGCCTCCGCGATATCACCAGCGGGCATTCCAGAGGGACCTGCCTTCACCAAGAGGCGGAAAATAGCGAGGCGTTGATCGTGGGCCAGCGCGGCAAGGCAAGCTACGGCATTTTTGCTGTTCATGGATTACATAATACAACAATTATTGAAGTATGCAAGTCTAACGTGCGTTCCCGACGGTACTGAAGCGGTGCAAATAGCCATCATGGCGTGCGGCGGCGCCATGGTCGGGAACTCTATCTAACTCTCTGCGGCGAGGTTTTCGTGCATCGTACGCGGCGCCGTCGGGGCGGATCCGCTCCCAATGGCGTTCGGAGAGCCCGTAATTTCTCCTCTAGGGTCTACGGGTTTTGGGACCATCTGAGCAAACGACGTCGTTCATCGCGTCACCGCCGTATGTGTCCGATGCAGCGTTTGCTCGCGGCCTCGATCTCCATCGCAGAGTTAGGTCAATGGGCCGTCAGACTACGGTGCATCAGTTGGCTGCTGAATGCCGAGCAATGAAGACTTTCGACCATGATGTTGCTTTGCGAAGGCACATCAGATTAGCTCTCGCACCTTATCCGAGAGAACGGTCAGAGCAATGCTACCGGCATTCGGAGTGCCCTTTGCGAGTGCCTCCGCGAAATGCAAAGCCTGCTTGGCTTCGATCCTCGGCGGCAGAGGCGGTTCGTTGGGATCGACGACGGCTTCGATGAGAACAGGACCAGGTGTGGCAAGCGCCGATCTCAGCGTTTCCGCACACTTCGATGGTTCATCGATCCGATGGGATTGCAGGCCGAAACCGCGCGCGACCGTCACGAAGTCGATCGGCTCGAGTTCACAAACATATTCCGGATTACCGAGGAAGACCATTTGCTCCCATTTGATCTGCCCAAGCACGTTGTTCTTGATGACGACGACCTTCACGTTGAGACCGTATTTTTTGATTGTGGCGAGTTCGCCAAGCAGCATCGTCAGGCCGCCGTCTCCAATGAAGCAGATCACCTGCCGCTCGGGATATGCGACCGCCGCGGCGATCGCATAAGGCACGCCGCACGCCATCGTCGCAAGGTTTCCGGAGCACGAAAACTTCATTCCATCTCGAATGGAGAGATACCGGGCGGCCCACGTCGTGATCGTTCCCGAGTCCGTCGCGATGATCGCGTTGTCTTCGAGCAGTTGGTTCAGTTCGTAAGCGACGACCTGCGGCTTCATCGGTGTGTCGGTCCGGGTGCCGCGCATCTTCAAAATATCGCGCCATTCCGCCATGCTCTTTTGAGCAGTCTCGAGGAAACTGCGGTCCTTTCGCGTTTGGAGGAGCGGAAGGAGCGCGTCGAGAACTTTCGAGGAATCGCCGACAAGCGGGCATTCGATCGGGCTTCTAAGCCCGATGCGCTGCGGATCGTGATCGATCTGCACGACCCGAGCGCTTCCTGGCTTTGGATAGAATTCGATGTACGGGAACGAGCTTCCGACGATCAGTAACGTATCACACTCTTCAAGGGCTTCCTGCGACGGCTTTGTGCCAAGAAGTCCGATGCCACCCGTCGCGTAAGGGCTTTCGTCGGGCAGCGCTCCCTTTCCGAGCAACGCTTTAATCACCGGCGCTCCGAGCTTTTCCGCGGCAGCTTCGATCTGAGCCGAAGCGTGGATGGCGCCCTGACCGGCAAGGATGGCCGTTTTCGTCCCGCCGTTCAGAATTTCGGCGGCGCTGCGCAGTCGCTCGTTTGAGGGAAGCGAATGCCGGCGTCCCATCGTATCGGAAACGTGGGCTGCGATGTTTCGCTTCGAACGGGCATCTTTCGATATTTTTTCATCCTGCACGTCCACTGGAATCGTAACGTGCGCGACGCCGCGATATCCGAGGGCGGTTCGGCATGCCAGCGCAACAACGTTTTCGGTATGGGCAGCGCCCATGATGCGGCTGTTATAGACGGCGACGTCCATATAAAGCTTATCGAGTTCGACGTCCTGTTGTGTAAACGTGTGAAGCAAATCGTGGAACTGCAGGCCTGTTATCGCGAGAACGGGAACTTGATCGAGCTTCGCGTCATAGAGTCCGTTTAGAAGGTGAATGCCACCGGGGCCTGATGTCGCGATGCAGACACCGAGCTTGCCCGTCCACTTGGCATAAGCGCAGGCGGCAAAAGCAGCGGCTTCTTCGTGTCGCACCTGAATGAAGCGGATTTCATCTTGGCGCCGCCGGAGAGATTCAATCAGGCCGTTGATCCCGTCACCCGGAATTCCAAAAATGACCTCCACGCCCCAATCAATCAAAGTATCGACGAGCACATCGCCAGCAGTCATTTGAGACATCGAATTATCCCTGCGGAGGTTGAGCTTTCCCTCTGCCAGCGTTCCAGAGGCCAAGACGGAACCGGCCCACTAACGGATGGTTCCAACATTTAAGCTCCGGACTGAGCCCAGGCGTTTTGCGTTTCAGGTCACGTTGCCAATCATTTGCGATTCCGCGATGCAAGCTAACCGGATGTGCTGCCGTCCGTCATAGCCAGCTCCTTCTCCATGCATCCCTGCGGCGGGGTCGGCAACTGCGCGCCAGTCTCAACCGCGCAATGTTGGCAGAAATGCATTCGTGCGGGATCCGAAGCAACTCGCAGCTTTGCTATCTTCGAAACAGCACTATCATTGCCTTCGATTCCAGGTCTCGATCACCACGCGTAACGCTCTCGATGCTGGCGTTCTCCGTGCCGTCGACCAGAACGAGGTCAACAGGTCCGCCGAGATCGCCGAAGCGTCGAACACGCGTCTCCGAGGTGAATATCGACGATCTACTTGAGGCCAGCCGCATCCAAATTTCGGTATGCGACGCGTTGGGCGTCGCAATCTCGGCAACGCTTTGGCTGTTCAAAGGGGGCTGGGCATTCATCAGGTACGCTCCACGGCCTGTGCTGCCGCATCGAGTGCTGTTGCAATGACTTCGGCCGCGATCTGATCGATCGCGCCACGCTTCATCCGAAGCCGCATCGCTAACTTCAGGTTCTCCATCGGCCGGATGACGGGAGCGGGTGCCGAGAATGGACCCTCGGACGCGGCTTCGGCTGCGCGAGCTCCGAACTCATCGATCGCAGCGCGGCTTGCTCTCAGAAAAGCTTCGCCCTCCGGCGTGATGCGGTAGCGCATTCGACCGCCGCGATGGCGGTGGTGCCGGCCGTTCTCGCGATGGTGGTGGTGTGGGTAATCTCTCGTTCAATTGTATCTAGATTTATTTCTGATGAGCAGGTTTAGTGATCGAAACTGCATACATTTGGCGTGCCGCATCTCGATGCGCGGCGGCCCGTCCCGCTTTGATCTATCCCGAAAAATGCAGTGCAGGCTTGATCTGCTGCAGTCCGGTTTTCAAGCAAAAGCCTAACAACGATGGAGACTTACGTAATTCCCTCTTTGCTCCCGATTGGGGAGTCCGCAATTGGGATGTTGCGGTTATTCGCCGTGAGTCACTTCTTGAGTTTTTTCCTTGAAACCAAGCCTACTCGCGCTCTCGGCGAAGGGCTTTGCCAAGATAGAAAATGCGATTGCCATCAAAATCACACTCATGGGA
>CAYYDL010000830.1:0-1787 GCA_964470545.1 uncultured Hyphomicrobium sp.
ACGATCGAGAGACAGATGCTCATTCCTACTAGTTCGAATCAGGCGTGGAATCTCGCATAAAGTCCATCTGCTGATCTACATTTGACGCCGACGTCCGTGTTGCGCCATTTCCGGAAGCTGCTGTTGAATGACGGGGAGAGCGAGACCAGTAGATTGTCAAAAATCTGCGAAGCCACGCCTCGCGCTTGCGTGCTTTCGCCCTAGCGTCGCCTCGATATCTTCACCGTCTGGATCTGTCTCAAGCAGACCCGGTATCCGATCGAGATAGCCGAGAATTGTCATCGCCTTCACCAGCACCGATAGGTTGACTGTCGGCTTTCCGCTCTCAAGGTCGATCCAAGTCTTTCGGGTGATCCCAGCTCGCTCAGCCATCGTTGCTTGAGTGATGTTTCGACGCAGCCTTGCGGCACGAAGGCGACCACCGAGCTTAATAATCGCCTCGCGTTCGCCAGCAGTCAGAAATACAGGTTGCGGCACAGTCGTGACCCGTTAACTACCCATAAAGCGGCACAACGTACCCTAAAAGGGTCACAATTTCCAGTTCACACTGAATAGCACGCTACTTCCAGGCATCGGCAAGATTGTGCCGCGGACGAACCCGGGAGAGGATAATCTTTCAAACTTATCCCGCTGTCTCAAAAAGCCCAAGATGTTGTGCTCTGGAACCGCGGGTTGATCGCCTTTTTTGATTGAATCGCCGTCTGGGCCGGGCGCACCACTCGGGCGGTGCAGTGGATGTTCCTGACCGAGGACCTCGCAGCGCTTACCTACGGCATGTTTCTAAACGGGTGCCGACTTTAACTATCTGATTTGTATACATAGAGAGTTTCGATTATTTCGTATATTGCGTTTATTGCGCATGCTTGCTATATGATCAATATGGGTTCAAGGAGAAGTGCCATGAGTGCCGTCGCCCAGCTGATAGATGCTCGCGTGCCTACTGAGCGCGAAGCGCACGTCGCCCAAACGTCGAGCCGTTTTCTGTCGGGACATATTGGCAGAAAGGCAGAGATGAAGCTGCGCCTGGTTGAAGATACAGGTGAGACCGAAGCCATCACTGTTCCGGCGTCGGCCCTGAAGTTGTTCGTGCAGATTCTGGCGGAGATGGCCAAAGGAAACGCAGTCACGCTCATCCCCATCCACGCTGAACTCACCACTCAGGAAGCTGCCGATCTGTTGAACGTCTCACGTCCGTTTCTGGTTGGGCTAATCGAGAATGGTGATATCCCATTCCGGAAAGTTGGGAAGCATCGCCGGCTCGCCGTGACCGACGTGCTTGCCTATAAGGCGAAATCGCACGCGGCTCGCCAGAAGGATCTCGACGAACTCACGGAGGAGGCGCAGAGGCTCAATCTAGGATACTGACGCAAGTGTCGAATTTCATCGTGATCTACGATGCCTGCGTCCTCTATCCGGCGCCACTGCGCGACCTCTTGCTCCAGCTCGCCACGACTGGCCTCTTCAGGGCCAAATGGTCGAACAAGATCCATGATGAATGGATCAAAAATGTCCTGGAAGACAGGCCCGATCTGACTCGCGCGCAACTGGAGAAGACCCGCGAGCTCATGGATCGAACGGCACTCGACGCCTGCGTTGAAAACTTCGAGCATCTGATTGAAACCGTCGACAAGCGTGTAGACGCGAAGGACCATCATGTGGTCGCGGCTGCTATTCGGGGTCAGGCATCCTTTATCGTGACTTCGAACCTCAAGGACTTTCCAGCCGAGGGCCTCAAAACCCATGGGATGGAAGCGAAGCATCCGGACGATTTTCATGTCCACCTCGAG
>CAYYDL010000831.1:0-1828 GCA_964470545.1 uncultured Hyphomicrobium sp.
GATTTTTCTTTCGCGACGGCTTCGATGTTGCGGAAGGCCGTGTAGTGCTCGATGGCCACGAGCGTGACGATGGCGACATCGGGGCCAATGAGACCTGCCGATTTCGGCAAATCGCCGGGACCTTCGGTGCCTTGCTCGATCACGACATAGCGGTCGTCGCGCCGCAGATCATTCAGAGCCCTGACCGCCTGAATGTACCCGTTCCCGGCTATTTGCGACAGAACCGGGCCGTCGACAGAAAGAATGTGCGTCAGTAGCGCGGTCGTCGTCGTCTTTCCGCTGCTGCCGGTGACGGCGATAACGGTTGCCGACGTGATCTTGCGTTTGAGCTTTGCACGAAGCGCGCGCAATTTCGATTTGACGCGCCTGCGGACGTCCTTTGCTTTCCGAACGGCTTTGCTGATCGCATCGGTCACGTCGGGGCCCCTCGCAATGATCGATTTTGAATGTCAGCCTACGGAAATCCGGCAGGCTCCGCCGATGCAACGCGGTGCAATTCCCAAAAAAGTGCGAGCGATCCACAGGTGTGTGAGGAGAAAGGGCATGGGGAGCGTTTCCCCTAGCGTCCTTTCCGGCCCGGAACGACTTCGCCGTCCTCTTTTGTGAAGGCGCCGATGCCGGCATTCGGCAAGATCTCGAGGACGGTTTCGGACGGGCGGCAGAGGCGGGTCCCGAGCGGCGTCACGACGATCGGCCGGTTGATAAGGATAGGATGCTCAAGCATGAACGTGACGAGGTCGTCGTCGGTCCATTTGGGATTGTCGAGGTCCAGCTCGACGTATGGCGTGCCCTTGCGACGTAGAAGGTCTCGCGGCGTGATCCCCATTTCACGGATGAGGGTCTTCAACTCGTTGCGGGTCGGCGGCGTCTTCAGATACTCGACGACGCGGGGTTCCTCGCCGGATTGGCGGATCATTGCCAGTGTATTGCGGGATGTTCCGCAGCTCGGATTATGATAGATTGTGATTGCCATCGCTGCGTCCGTCTTGCTTGGGCTTATTCCCAGAGGCCGAGATCTTGATACTGGCTTTTGGGAATTTCCGGTCCAATCTCGTAGTCGAAGGACGTGGCTTTCATCTGGTCCTTGCCGACGGCGCAGGTGAATTTCAAGCTGTACCAGCGATGATTGGCGCGAACGGCGCCGCCGTTGGCGACTACCGTCTCTCCATCGAACGTCGCGCGGGAGAGAATGCTCGTTTTGAGGCGGTCAACCTTCTTCAACTTTTTCGAACGGTTCAGGGTGTCGATACCGCGAAGGATGCAAACCTGGTGCGCACGCTCCTCCGGATCGAGCCTCATGAGCGTCTGGTCCATCGAGGCGGCGGCGGCCGGCGCCGTCATCCCAACAAGAACGATTAGAGACCAGCGCGTCATTTCCCCTCCGTCGTCGCATGGCTATGGTCCGACCGACTTAATGCCCACAGCGGCAGCCGTCAAAGTCTTGCTGCCGTTCGCATGCGCACATGATGCGATCGGTCTCACTGGGATGGGGCGGGGCGCGGCTTACGCAATCGGGAACGGCATGATCGGCCGGAATTGTCGGCTACGATCGTCGCGTGACGATCCCGATGAACAATTTTGCTTGCGCCCGTTTCGAAAAGTTCTTTCAGATCAAGGGCTGCCCGGGCAGGTACAACGAACCTTCTGAACAATTTCGTGTTCCATTGCGTTTGGACCATCATGGACAAATCGATCGCTGCAATACATCAAGCCGCACTTGCTACCCGCTCTATTCCCGTCGTCGTACGCTACGCTATGACGGTGCTTCTGGTCGCGCTCACAGTTTTGCTGCAGTACGCATGGGGAGACAACGGAGGCAGCCGCTATC
>CAYYDL010000832.1:0-1998 GCA_964470545.1 uncultured Hyphomicrobium sp.
CGAGACCGCGCATGACGGCCATCGAGACGGCCATCAGTGCGGGCTGCGCATTGTCCGTCAGCGTCAGCGTCTCTTTAGGGCCTTCCCAGAGGAGCGCCGACAGCTTCTCGCCCAACGCATCATCGACTTCATCGAAGACGGCGCGTGCCGAAGGAAAGGCCTCGGCGAGAGCCTTGCCCATGCCGACATCCTGGCTGCCTTGACCTGGGAAAATAAGCGCGCGTGCCATCGTGTTGGGAGCTACCTTGTTCTGAAAGTGCCGAAAAGCAGGAACCGGCCTGAAGACGTCGGCGGCCTTAGTCCACTCCCGCCATACCGGTGTCAAGAGACGCAGGAAATAGCCAAAGGGCCGCGCCCGATCCGTGCAGGACTGGTCCGAATGCGCGAGGAGACGATTCATCCTTTACGGCGTCGTCCACGCGACGTTTTGGGTCGAGGCCAACTGAAAAAAGCGCCGCGAAGCCGCGGCGCCATGGCTTGGATCGACCGCGCTGCCTCGGGCGCGGATTACACGTATCGTGCAAGGGATTGTGAATCGCCGCGGACGAAGTCCGCCCAGAAATCAGCCCTCGACCGTCTCGACTTCGCAAAGCTCGCCGTCGATCAGGTCGAAAAGGACGTCCTCGCCCGTCTCTTCCGCTTTTGCGAGCACTTCGACCAGATTGTCGTCGATCGGTGCGACCTTCAGCTCGGCGGTGTCGGTCACGCCGTTTTCGATCATGTTCTCTTCACCGTCGCTGCGGGCCGTCTCTTCATCGTCCGCGACCGCCCAGATCGTTTCTTCGGTATAGGCAGCAAACTTCATGTGCTTGAGTCTCCCTCCACGCGCCGGACTAGCCCCGGCGGCCTCTCTTAGGCCATGATTCCCATGGTGGCGGCGTGGCAGCTGCGCCGTTGTCGACGGGAATTTCTGCGGCTCGCCGGCCCCCGGATGGCTTGCCCTTGCCCGGAATTCCTGTATAAGGCCCCCTTTCCGTTCGGCAGGAGGCTGAACGGGGGCTCGGGTTGCATCAGCGCACATTTCTGCCGATCCTCTCGAGAGGCGCCTCGGAGCCGTCCCCCAGTGTCTTCTCCTATCTGGTGCCAGATCGGCCTTTCTCGGGCCTTTTGGGGCTTTGCGCCGACGGAAGCGACAACGTCGAAAGACGGACAACTCGAACCGAAAGGCCAACCCGTATGCCATTGTACGAGCATACGTTCCTGGCACGCCAGGACGTGACCCAGGCCCAAGTCGAAGCTCTGATGAAGGAATTCCAGGGCGTCGTCGAAGAGGGTCAGGGCAAAGTTACCAAGCAGGAATACTGGGGTCTCAAGAACCTCGCCTTCAAGATCAAGAAGAACCGCAAGGCGCACTACGCGTTCTTCAACATCGACGCACCGCCGGCCGCCGTTGCCGAGATGGAGCGCCGCATGGGCATCAATGCTGACGTCATCCGCTTCATGACGGTGCGCGTCGAGGAACTCGAAGCTGAGCCGAGCATCCAGATGCGGAAGCAGGATCGCGACGAGCGTGGCGATCGTGGTGACCGCTTTGGCGGCGGCGGCCGTGGCGGCCCGCCGCGCGGTGATCGCGGCGGTTTCGGCGGCGGCCGTGAAGGCGGTTCGACGTTCCGCCCCCGCCCTCCAAGGGACGGCGAGGCGCCCCGCGCCCCGCGTCCGCCACGCACTTCCAACCCCGGCTCGGAGGGCTAACCCATGGCAGAGATCGCTTCCACCGGTGGCGGCGCCCGCCGTCCCTTCCAGCGCCGCCGCAAGACCTGCCCGTTCTCGGGCGCCGGCGCACCGAAGATCGACTATAAGGATGTTCGCACCCTCGGCCGCTACATCTCCGAGCGCGGCAAGATCGTGCCAAGCCGCATCACGGCCGTATCGGCGAAGAAGCAGCGCGAGCTCGCCCGCGCCATCAAGCGCGCGCGCTTCCTCGGGTTACTGCCGTACGTGATTAAGTAATTGAACGTCATCCTCAAGCACGTGAGCAGAGCGATCGTGCTTGGGGAT
>CAYYDL010000833.1:0-10307 GCA_964470545.1 uncultured Hyphomicrobium sp.
CGTGACGTCATGTCCGATGCCTATGGCGATCAGTTCGACGGGTGAGTGATTTTCGATCTCGTGAATGACCTGGCGCAGGTGCTGCTCAAGGTAGCTGCCGGAGTTCACCGAGAGGGTCGAATCATCCACGGGGGCTCCGTCAGAGATCATCATCAGAATGCGGCGCTGCTCCGAACGATTGACAAGGCGGGAATGCGCCCACGCAAGCGCCTCACCATCGATGTTCTCTTTCAGCAGACCTTCACGCATCATCAAGGCGAGAGAATTCTTGGCGCGCCGCCAAGGGGCATCGGCCGTTTTATAGATGATGTGGCGAAGGTCGTTGAGGCGACCCGGAGCGGGGGGCTTGCCTGCCGCGAGCCACTCCTCACGCGATTGTCCGCCCTTCCATGCTTTCGTCGTGAAACCTAAGATCTCAACCTTGACACCGCACCGCTCGAGCGTGCGCGCTAAGATGTCGGCGCAGCAGGCCGCGACCATAATGGGTCGGCCGCGCATCGAGCCCGAATTGTCGAGCAGCAATGTCACGACGGTGTCGCGAAAATCAGTGTCGCGTTCGCGTTTAAAGGAGAGCGCACCGGTCGGATCCGTGATGATGCGGGTAAGGCGTGCGGCATCAAGCTGACCTTCTTCGAGGTCGAAATCCCAGCCGCGGTTTTGCTGGGCGAGCAGACGGCGCTGCAGCTTGTTGGCAAGCCTTGCAACCGCCGCCGAAAGCGACTTCAATTCCTTGTCAAGAAACGCGCGGAGCCGTTCAAGTTCTTCCGGCGTCGAAAGATCCGCGGCGCCGACTTCTTCGTCATAGGCGCGCGTGAAAACCTTGTAGCCGAAGGCTTCGGGATTATCGAGGACGGTCATATTCGGACGCCAGGGAGCTGGCGTCTCATCATCGTCCATATCGCCTTCGTCGAGTTCCTGAGGCTCAGTCGAGCCGGATTCCATCGTTTCCTCGGTTTCCGACAGGTCGCCCTCGGAAAGCTGCTCCTCGCTTTCCTGATCCTGGCCGTCGGTCGCCTCCTCGCTTTTTTCCTCGGAATCCTCCGAGCCGCCTTCGGCCGCGCCCTCTTCGTTTTCTTCCTCTTCGTTGTTCGCGTCCGGCTGATCACTTTGGTCAGCCATCTCGAGGATCTTCAAGAGATCGCGAATCTGGCGGCCGAATTGCTCTTGATTTTCCGAAAGGCTCTCAAGCCGACTCAAGAGCTTACCGCCGCGGGATTCGATCACCGACCGCCAGACATCGACAAGGCCTTTCGTCGACGATGGGGGTGCTTGGCCCGTCAGGCGCTCGCGAATGAGAAGCGCAAGGGCATCTTCAAGAGGTGCTTCGGCCCGCGTCGCCACCGAACGGAAACGACCATGGCTATAATGGTCTTCGAGACGGGCTGTGAGGTTGGCCGCCATGCCGGGCATACGAGCAGAACCGAGGCCCTCGACGCGGGCGCGTTCGGCCGCTTCGAAGACGGACCGTGCGGGGCCGGCCGGTGGAGCGATGCGGCGATGCACTTTGGCGTCGTGGCAACCGAGGCGCAGCGCCAGGCTGTCAGCCCATCCTCGCGCAAGCGCAACATCCTTTGCTGATGGCGCACGAGGAAGGTCCGGCAAATGGACGGCCTTGCCGGAGACATCGCCCTTGCCGGGACCGAAATCGACCTCGACCTCGCCGTCTCCGGCAATCGCGCGAACGGCCGGGCCGAGCACGCGCTTCAACGGCTCGGACAGTGCTTCCCGACGTTTGGGCGTGGATGCCATGAAAGCCCTTCTTGCGGCCCGGCTCGTTCGATCAGCTCAATGCGACGTTGGCCGTGCTCTCGGGCAGTTCTTCACCGAAGCAGCGCTGATAGAATTCAGCGACGAGCGGCTTTTCAAGATCATCGCACTTGTTGAGGAACGTGACGCGGAAGGCAAAACCGAGGTCTCCAAAGATCTCGGCGTTCTCGGCCCATGTGATGACTGTGCGCGGGCTCATCACCGTCGAGAGATCACCGTTGATGAAGGCCGATCGTGTCAGATCGGCGACACGGACCATATGCGAGACCTGCTTACGCTTGGCGTCCGTCTTCGCAAACGACTTGACCTTCGACAGAACGATCTTCGCTTCGTCGTCGTGCGGCAGATAATTCAGCGTCGCGACGATGGACCAGCGGTCCATCTGACCCTGGTTGATCTGTTGCGTACCGTGATAGAGGCCGGACGTGTCGCCAAGACCGATCGTGTTTGTCGTCGCGAACAGGCGGAAAGCCGGATGCGGACGAATGACCTTCGATTGGTCGAGAAGGGTCAGCTTACCCGAAACCTCAAGAACGCGCTGAATGACGAACATGACGTCGGGGCGGCCCGCATCGTACTCGTCAAAGACGAGCGCTATGTTGTTCTGCAAAGCCCAAGGCAGGATGCCCTCCTTGAACTCGGTGACCTGCTTGCCCTCTTTCAGGACGATCGCGTCCTTGCCGACAAGATCGATGCGCGAGACGTGGCTGTCGAGGTTGATGCGTACGCACGGCCAGTTCAGACGTGCAGCCACCTGCTCGATATGCGTGGACTTTCCGGTTCCGTGATAGCCCTGAATCATCACGCGGCGATTGTGCTTGAACCCCGCCAAAATCGCGAGCGTTACGTCGCGGTTGAACAGATAATCAGGGTCCATATCCGGCACGTGATCGTCCGGCTTTGAATAAGCGGGAACCTCGAGATCACTGTCGATCCCAAAGACCTGGCGAACGGACAACTGCATGTCCGGGAGATTGGCGGGGGCGCCGCCGTTCGCGCTCGTAGAGGTGCGCATTTCCATTGAGTTCCCGATCAGGTTGCCCGGTTGCAGCCCAAGCCCCGAACCGGTGCAACTCTCGTCGGCCTGCACCCGTTTCAAAGGCTCGGACGATCAGACCAGGCCAGACTGCTTTAAATAGTTATAGGCTTGCAGAATTTCACGCAACTTTTCCTCAGACCTGCTATCGCCCCCGTTAGCATCGGGATGGTGAATCTTCACCAGCTCCTTGAATCGCGTCTTGATGTCCTCGCGATTCGCTTCGTCGCCGAGATCGAGCACCCGGAGCGATTTGCGCTCGAGCGGTTTCAGCTGGCGACGAAACGTGGATGTCTCGGTGCGAGATGACCGGAATTTGCGCGTCGTGCGCGCTGTCGCCTGGACGCGGGCTTCGGCCTCGGCAGTTCTTGCTCCGTCGCGCGTCCCATGGGCCCAGGCGTTGGCGCCTGTCTTCCAGGTCGGACGATGTCCCGTCATTGCATCTTTGCGGAAATTGCTCACTTCCGCATCGCTCATGCCGTCGAAATAATTGTACTCTTGATTGTATTGACGGACGTGATCGATGCAAAAATGAAAATATTCGCCGTCTCGGCCTCGGCCCTTGGGCGCCTTGTGGGGCCCCGGCTTGTCACAACCTTTCCACTGGCAAAGCGGCGCGCGCGTCTGCTGCTTGGCGCTTTGCTGGCGCTTCGAGGAGACGCGGATGCTGTCAAAGTATTTTGAGTCGAGTTTCATTGCGTGAATTATGAGGGTTTGAACCCGCCGAAACAAGGCGGCAAGAAAACGCTTGATTTCCTTCGCGACTGTGCAGTCAATCCATTAATAGCCCCTTTCGTGCTCGCTTCGAGATCGCATCAAGCAAGCACAAACGACACCGATGAGAGAAAAAGATGTCCGTTACCGGCCGAGTTCGCGAAAAGCTGATGATCGGGCTGCGTCCGACCCGGCTCGACGTCGTCAACGAATCCGAGCTTCATGCTGGACACCGCAATTCTCCCGGCACGGGCGAAAGCCACTTTCGCATTCTTGTCGTTTCGGACGCCTTCTCGGGAAAATCTCGCCTGGAACGCCACCGCCTCGTCAATGATCTGCTTAAAGACGAATTATCAGGCGGCATTCATGCCCTTGCCCTTTCCACGATCGCGCCCGGTGAAACGCTTCCCAGGTAATCGATCACTTCGGTTGAATGCGGTTTAGCCCGCCGATCGTGCCGTGGTCGGACCTGATCCGAGCGTATTTGATGGTACGATCGGCTTGATCCGAATGGCCATGATCCGATTACGGCTCTTGCGTAGGATTTCAAATCTGTAGCCGTGGAAGGTGAAGACCTGTCCGGGCTCCGGAATGGTTTGCGCCTCATGGATGACAAGTCCAGCAACCGTGGTTGCCTCGTCGTCCGGCAGATCCCAGTCCAAATGGCGATTGAGATCGCGAATTGCAACGGTGCCGTCGACATTGACCGTGCCGTCCGATTGCATCCGGATATGGCTATCGGGATTGTCATGCTCGTCGGTGATCTGGCCAACGATTTCCTCGAGGATGTCCTCGAGCGTGATCAGTCCCTGCACCTCGCCGTATTCGTCGACGACCAGCGCCATCTGCGTTTTCTTCTTCAGGAACTGATTGAGCTGGTCGCGCAGCGTCGTCGTGTCCGGTACGAACCACGGCTCGGTTGCCGATTTCATAATGTCGAGCTTGTCAGGCTCCCAATCGTTACGGGAAAGTGCCAGCAACAGGTCCTTTGTATGGAGAATGCCGACGATGTTCTCCGGCTCATCCTTCCAGAGCGGTATGCGCGTATATTGCGACCGCATCAGCTGATCGACGATCTTTGCTGGCGGCTCATCGATGTCGATCGTTTCCATCTTCGTGCGATGGACCATGATGTCGGCTACCTGAAGGTCGCCGAGATCCAGAACTCCGCCGAGCATCTCGGCATCGCCCTTGGCGACGGTGCCTTCCTTGGCCTGTAAATCGATGGTGCCGCGAATTTCTTCATGTGCCGCGAGAATATTCGCCTCGTCGTCGGCTTTGCCCGGCGTCAGAATCAGGATGTGGCGGACGATAAACTCGATGGCCTGGGTAAATGGCGTCAGGATGTAAATCAGACCCTGCATGATCGGCGCAACGAGCAGGGCGACGCGATCCGCATAAGCAAGGGCATAGGTTTTCGGCAGCACGGCTGCGAAAATCACGATGAGGATCGTGATGATGCCCGTAGCGTAGGCGACGCCGACCTCGCCATAGAGATGCACGGCAATGTTCGACGCGAGCGCTGCCGCGAGAACATCAACCAGCGTATTGCCGAGTAGGACGGTACCGATCATCTTTTCGGGCCGCGACAGCACCTTATTGACAAGGGCGGCTGGCATGTTGCCGTCTTCCTCGAGCGCGTGCATTCGGGCTCGCGAGGCCGCCGTCAACGACGTCTCGCTGGCGTTGAAGAATGCCGACAGGATGATCAGCATGAAGATGGCGGCGAGGCTTATGACGATGGTCATGGGATTGAGGTTCGCTATTCCTGCTCCAGGGAGGCAGCAGTCTAGCACAGATCGGCGGCGCAGGGCTCAATATGCTCTTACTGCGCAATTTCCCGCGCCAAAAAGGCCAGAACCGTTTCCGGTGCGACGTCGCGCGTCACGAAGGCTTGGCCAATGCCGTGGACCAGGATGAAGGCAAGCTTTCCGGCCTTGACCTTCTTGTCCTGCCCCATCAGCCGCAGAAGCTCGGCGGCGTCTGCCTTGCCGCCGGGGATATCGCCAATCTTCGTCGGCAGCCCCACGGCTTTCAGGTGCTTCGCGACCCGCGCGCTCGTGCCCGGGGGACATAACCTGAGCTCTTCCGAGAGGCGAAACGCCATGCACATTCCGATCGCAACGCCCTCGCCGTGCAGGAGACGGTCGGAATAGCCGGTCCAGGCTTCCAGCGCGTGGCCGAAGGTGTGACCCAGATTGAGCAGCGCACGGTCACCCGTTTCGGTTTCGTCGCGAGCGACGATTGCTGCCTTCGCGGCAACGCTCGTTTCGATCGCTGTCGTCAGAGCAGGGCCGTTGTTGCCGAAGACGCTCTGCCAGTTGGCCTCGAGCCAAGAGAAGAATTCCGCATCGCCGAGGAGGCCATATTTGGCGACCTCGGCGTAGCCCGCGCGCATCTCGCGCGGTGGGAGCGTCGTCAGCACAGCCGTATCTGCGACAACGAGGCTTGGCTGGTGGAAGACTCCGATGAGGTTCTTGCCTTGCGGCGTGTTGATGCCTGTTTTTCCCCCGACAGAGCTATCGACCTGGGCAAGGAGAGATGTCGGGATCTGCACGAAGCGAACGCCACGGCGCAGAATGCCTGCCGCGAAACCCGCGAGATCGCCGATCACGCCGCCGCCGAACGGAAGCACGAGATCGCCGCGTTCAAGCCCAAGTTCGAGAAGGCGCTCCGAAAGTATCGCGAGATCGCGGAAGCTTTTCGTCGCCTCGCCCGGCTTCATGACGATCGAACCGGCGAAAACACCTTCGGATTTAAGACTATTTTCCAGCGCCGCGAGATGATGGCGGGCGACGTTTTCGTCCGTCACGACGCCGCATTTGACGGTGCCAAAGCGCGCCTTGATCAGCGCACCAACGTCACGCAGAACGCCGCGGGCAATCAGAACGTCATAGGAGCGGTCGCCGAGTTCGACGTGAACGGTCCGCGACGGATTCGGCTCGATCGTGCTCGGAGGTGCGCCTTCAGATCCTGTCGCCAAACGCGTGATGATCTCGTTCACAATGGTGTCGTGAGGTTCGTCTCGGCTATCGACGGTCATATCGGCTTCTGCATAAATGGGGTAACGGGCTTCGATCAACTTCTGCATGGTGACTTCCGGGTTGCCCTCTCTGAGCAGCGGCCGGGTGTCTCGCTTCATCACCCGCCGCATCAGTACGGGCAATTCGGCTCTCAGCCAGATCGAAAAAGCGTTGTCCTTAACGCGCCGACGTGTTTCCGGATTGATGAAGGCCCCGCCGCCCGTGGCCAGAACCTGAGGCCCATTGGAGAGCAGCCGGGCGATGACCTTGCGCTCGCCGTTGCGGAAGTGCTCCTCCCCATGATCCGCAAAAATTTCGTTGATCGTCTTGGCGGCGGCACGTTCTATCTCTTCATCGGCGTCGACGAACTGGAGGTTGAGCTTGAAGGCCAGCCGTTTCCCGACCGACGACTTGCCACATCCCATGAGGCCGACGAGCACGATGGGCCGCTTGCCTATTCGCTTTTTTGCAAGCTCGATTGCTTCGGCTTCCGTCATGCGGCCCTCGACGCCGTCGGTCGCGGCGCATCGGTTCGTTTCGATTGGTAGGCCTCGTGGCAGAGTGGTCATTTGGGCGCCCTCATGCCACGAACCAAAATCGTTCGCAAACCGGAAGCTTACCCGAGAATTGTTGCTCAGTGGAACGGACCGCCCGAGAGCCATAAAAGGGTTCCGTTGGGACGCCGAACCGAGTCATAATCGCGCCATCAAGGATCCTCACCTAAAAAGGCCGGGACGGGATAGAGAAATGCCGAGCCTTTTCCGGCTATTGTTCGTACTTTGCGCGCTTGCCGCGACGGTTCTCGGCGGCCTTTACGTGCTGGCCACCCGGTTCGAACCGGAGCAGCAGACGATCAGCAAACCCGTGACCGGCATCAAAATCCGGCGGTGAAGACATGGTGCATACACACCGAATAGCGACAACGGTCCTTGCCGGCTTTCTGTCGATTGGCGCCGCACTGACTTGTCCTCGCATACATGCCCAGGACGCCTCCTCGGGCGACGATTCTTACGCCGCGCCCTCGTCGAATGCGAAAAAGCGCGCCTCCCGTAATGACGCCTATTCACCTCCGCCAGACAAGCGCACCTATCTTCAGCCGCTCGGCACGCCTTCCGGCGGAGACGATGACATGTGGTCCAGGCCTTCGAATGGCAGTGGAACTTCCGAGGCTGGTCAGAGCTTCCGTTCGAACCCGAGCACTGCCGTCATGCGCGACGCCATTCCGCCGGCAGTGGACAAAGGGGATCTTGCGCCTGTCATGTCGAATGACGGCTCTGGGCTTCCCTACGAGCTTTGGGGCGGCATGGATGTCAATGCGCTCGAAAAGCTTATCAGCACGATCGAGATCCCGCCACGCTCGCCTGCTCTCCACGACCTATGGAAGAAGCTCATCACGTCGCCTTCCGGCAGTGCATCGAGTGACAATTTCACCGCGTTGCGGCTTGAAGCCCTTTACCGCTCCGGCCTTGCCCGCGACGCGGCCGCAGAATTCGCCAGACAGCCCACCGGCAATAATCCGCTTCTGGTCTCGCTCGAAGCACGCAACGAGCTGGCCGCCGGTCACGCAGACAAGGCGTGCGAACTCGTCTCACGTTCCGCCACGTTGAAGGGCAGCATTCCCGCGCGGCTTAAGGGGCAAGTCATCCTGATGGCCGGATATTGCTCGGAAGTTCAAGGCGACAAGGCCGCAGCCGGGCTCGCGGCCGACATGGCTCGCGAGGAGGGCGTCGAAACCTCGCCAGGCCTCCAAGCGCTTGATGCCTTTTCCATCGGCGCGAAGCCTCGCTATGCTGCTGTGAAGCAGATCTCTTTGCTCGATTATCGAATTGCGGAGCGTGTCGGCGGCCTACCGCACAAACTCGTGCTCGAAAAGGGCGAGCCGGCGCTGCTCGTCGCACTCGCGACGGATCATTCGACCCCGGTCGATCTCGGCTTGCCCGCAACAGAAGCAGCGGCGCGGCTCAATGCGCTTACGCCGGAGATGCTTGCCGGCATCTACCGGGTCAATGCTGCGAAAGTGCCGCCTGACGACCTCTTGAACGGTCGCGGCCCGAAAGGCGTCGCGCGACGCGCCGCACTCTTCAAGGCTGCTGAGGACGAACAGACACCCATGCGTAAAGCGCGTCTCATCCGCGCTTTCCTTGACGACCTCAAGCATGAGGGCCTCGGCATGATCGGAGCGAAGATGATTTCGCCGGCCGCCGCCCATCTTCAGCCGGCGCCTGAAATCAGCTGGTTTGCCGAGACGGGGGTTGAAATCGGTCTGGCGACAGGTCGCTTCGATATTGCCCGCAACTGGATCCAAATCGCCGATCAAGGAGGCGGCCCGGGCCTGGGCCATTGGCGGGCGCTGATCGACATCGCCGATCCGAATGAGCCGGATCGAGGGCGCAGTTTCTCGGCGCTTGAAAATTATGCTGCAAACGGACGATTTCCGCCGGTCGCCCTTTATCGCCTCACGACGGTGATGGAAGCGCTCGATTATCTGGTTCCGATTCCGCTCTGGGACGCCGCGAACAAAGTCCCGCAACCGACGTCGGGGTATTTGCCCGAAACTGGAGTTCTGACCGAGTTGCAGGTCGCCTCCAAGAAGCAGGAGTTCGGGCATACCGTGCTTCTTGTCATGAAGGCGCTCGGGCCAAACGGGGCCGCGGACGCCAACCTCATAGCACTCGGGGACAGCATCCGAGCGCTGAAACGCGCAGGACTTGAAGCCGATGCACGAAGGCTCGGCCTTGAGGCTTTGCTTCCGACCTGGCCGCGGACGGAAATGAATTGAGGGCGTCATGACGTCTTCGGCACGGCACAATGATCACTTGGCGGATTTCCTTGCCATGTTGTCGGCCGAGCGTGGAGCATCGGCGAATACCATCTCTGCGTATGCGACAGATCTCGAAGCTTTCGTCGGCTTTTTGAGTGATAAGGGCGTCGGGCCGCTGAATGCAAAATCGGAGGACGTGCAGGCCTATCTCGGCTTGCTTGCGCGTGAAGGTCAGGCGGCGACGTCGCGCGCGCGGCGGCTTTCCGCGATCAAACAGTTCTATCGCTTTCTGCTTGCGGAAGACTTCATCGCGCTCGATCCGACCTCAACTTTACAAGGTCCAAAGAGGCAGCGAGCGCTACCGAAGGTTTTGAGCATCGCCGAGGTCGACCGTCTGCTTGCCGCTTCTCAGAAGCAATGCGAAGGTCAGGAGGGGCACGCGCTTTTTCGCGCGCTTCGCTTCCACTGCCTGCTTGAGCTTCTTTATGCGACGGGTATGCGCGTTTCCGAACTTGTCGGTCTGCCGCGAAGCGTTCTTAGGGGTGACGAGCGCGTGCTGATGATCAAAGGTAAAGGTGGACGCGAGCGTCTGGTACCACTCAACGCGACAGCGCGCGCCGCAGTTGATGCCTTTCTTAGCGTTTCCGGCCGGTTCGACAACTCGATGTGGCTTTTTCCATCGAAATCAACCCTCGGCCACGTCACCCGGCAGGGGTTTGCGCAAGATCTGAAAGAGGTTGCGGAAGCGGCAGGAATTGCACCGGACCGCGTATCGCCGCACGTCCTGCGCCATGCCTTCGCGAGCCACCTGCTCGATCGCGGTGCTGACCTCCGCGCCGTTCAGCAGCTGCTCGGCCATGCTGACATTTCGACCACGGAGATTTATACGCATGTCCTGCAGGAACGGCTGAAGGCGCTTGTCAACGCGCATCATCCTCTTGCCAAAACGAAGCTATAACCGGCCGCTGACGGACTTTCAGCGTAAGCGGCGTTTGAAGTGGAAGGG
>CAYYDL010000834.1:0-4586 GCA_964470545.1 uncultured Hyphomicrobium sp.
TCGATACCGAGTCCGCGGCACGCAACGCCGCAAAGATCAATGCTCAGGAACCATTCGACGTCCTCGTCGTGGGGGGCGGTCCCGCCGGCGCCGCAGCTGCGATCTACGCGGCACGTAAAGGCATTCGCACCGGCATCGCGACGGAACGTTTCGGCGGACAGGTGCTCGACACAGCCGCGATCGAGAACTTCATTTCGGTTCGCCACACCGAAGGACCTGAACTTGCTTCAGCCCTCGAGGAGCATGTCAAGGAATATGGCGTGGAGATCATGAATCTTCAGCGCGCTGAAAAGCTCGTGCGGAAGGCAGACCATCTCGAAATCGCGCTCGCAAGCGGTGCTTCGCTCAGGTCAAAGTCCGTAATCCTTACGACCGGCGCCCGCTGGCGCCAGCTCGGCGTGCCCGGTGAGCAGGACTATCGCAACAAGGGTGTCACCTATTGCCCGCATTGCGACGGCCCGCTGTTCAAGGGAAAACGCGTCGCGGTGATCGGCGGCGGCAATTCCGGCGTCGAGGCTGCCATCGACCTCGCCGGAATCGTTGACCACGTGACGCTGGTTGAGCTTGATTTCAAACTCCGCGCTGACGAGGTGCTCCAGCGAAAGCTTCGCAGCCTCCCGAACGTCGATATCGTGACGTGCGCCAAAACCGTGGAAGTCAAAGGTGATGGCCAGAAGGTGACTGGCCTTGCTTACGAAAACCGCAAGACATCTGATAAGCGCGTTCTCCCCGTCGACGGCATCTTCGTGCAGATCGGCTTGTTGCCGAACACGGAATGGCTGAAAGGCACGCTCGATCTGACGCCGCACGGCGAGATTGTGGCCGACTCGCACGGACGTACCTCGATGCCTGGCGTTTTCGCTGCCGGAGACTGCACCACCACACCTTACAAGCAGATCGTCATCGCGCTCGGCGAGGGTGCCAAAGCGTCGCTTGCGGCCTTTGACCACCTTATCCGGATCTCGGCGCCGGACGAAGAAGAGGTGAAAGCCGCGTAGGCTGATCGAATCCGGGAGCCGATATGACATTGCGCGAGCTCGAATATCTGGTGGCGCTCGCGAAATATCGTCATTTCGGGAAAGCAGCGGAGGCATGTCTCGTCAGCCAACCGACGCTTTCGGCGCAGATCAAGAAGCTTGAGGACGAACTTGGCGTCGCATTAGTCGAACGCGACTCCCGCGGCGTCATCCTGACCTCATATGGACACGAAACGGCGGCTCGAGCGCGACAGATCCTGGTGGAGATCGAACAGCTCAAGCAGAGCGTTCAGCAAAATCAGAATCCCGAGGCTGGGACTCTTCGCCTTGGCATCTTTCCGACGCTCGGCCCGTATCTCCTCCCGCATGTCGTCCCTGCGGTTCGCAAGCGGTTCCCCAACCTCGAGCTTCTGTTGATCGAGGAAAAGAGCATCAATCTGCTCTCGCGTCTCCGTGACGGGGAGATCGACGCCGCCGTCCTGGCACTGCCCGTCAACGACACGCAGTTGCGGACGGAATTTCTATTCGAAGAGCGCTTCCTGCTTGCAGTCCCGAACAGCCATCCCTTTGCGCGCCGCGCATCGATCCGACTTCGCGAACTCGTCGATCACGACCTTATGCTGCTCGAGGACGGTCACTGCCTTCGCGATCAGGCGCTCGAGATCTGCGGGTTTTCCGGTGCGTCGGAACGCTCGACCTTTCGCGCGACGAGCCTTGAGACGTTGCGCCAGATGGTGAGTGCGGAGGCCGGAATTACGCTGCTTCCCGAGCTCGCGACGCTCAACCAGGGCACGCTCGCGAGCGGCATCCATCTTCTGACCTTCAGTGATTCCAATCCCAGTCGCCAGATCGCAATGTGCTGGCGCAAGAGTTCGGCGCGGGAGGTCCTTTTTCTGACTCTGGCGGAACTTTTCCGGAACCGAGCCCAGGACGTTCTGCCCGCATCGCCGCATGCTGCTGGTCACGGCTCGCGAACGTCCCCGCGCCGGAAGCTGGCGGCGTCGTAGGACCGTGATACATTTCTCCGGTAGCGCCGGGCCGTGTTTCCCTGCAACACACGAACAGTTTTAGGGTTTGCACCGCGCCGACCCGATTCCGATTTTCGCTGACTCGCCCTAAAGTTGCTCTCGGCAACTCATTACGGGGAGATCTGCCGATGATCGAATGGGCCAATAGGGAATTATCGACCCTCGAAGGTCAGTTGGCGTTTTGGAAAGGCGGCGTTGCGCGCGTATTCAACGGTCCCGCTTCCGACGATGAAATTACGGACGCCGTCATCGCGACACTTGAAAAGCACGTCGCGGATTGGCGGGCCTTGATGAACGAGCACAATATTCCGGTCCAAAAAGCGTTCGATCCAAACAACGCTTAACGCAGGGCTTTATCGGCTTTTGGCCGGGGGCGCGTGCTGCCTAGACACGGCGCCAGGAGGGTTTTGCGGGGTCGGCAAGCTCGATATCGACCGGCCCGATCCCGAATACTGCGACGATGACAGGGTCTTTGATGCCCGCGGGCACGCCATCGTAATGAAATGTGCGCGCCGCCCGCTTGACGAAACCGCCGGCCGGAACTTCCACGCAGTCCTTCGGCGTGAAATCGGCGCCGCTGTTCACCCACCACGTTCCCGAGAGAACCATCTGGATGCGGTCCGTCGCATAGCTGTGCGGGGCGCTGAACCAGCCGGGGTTCCATTTCATCAGCACCAGATACGGTCCAGGCGCGTTGAAGTCGCCGTAAAGCTTTGCCATTTCGCCGCTTCCGGGCGGGAGTCCCGTCCACGGCTGGAACGTGATGGCATCGCGCTGCAGAACGAATGTCTGTTTCGGATCGATCGGCGCAGCATCGGCGGCACCCGATGCGAGAGCCATCACCGACGATAGAAGAAAAGCGCGACGTTCCAAGGGGACCTCCACCGATTTGAACGAGAGTATGCACACGGGCAGCCGTGCAGCCAGCTTCGTAGCTCGATTTAGAAGGCGCAGCCTTTTCGTTCCAGGCGCCGAGACGCTTGGCAGATCTGCATCAAGATTATTGCAAACCATCTTCGGAAATTAGGAGGGCCCGGCTTGGGGGGTAAGCCGGGCCCTGTCAGTCGAAGCGGCGCGTGGGTGGGGGTGAGGGACGGCGCGCGCTTCTTTACAAAGCGGACCCGCCTAACGTGAGAGACCATGCCGATAGGGCCATGGATCCGCTTGGCACGCCATGTGTGCGCCCGTTGACTTGCTGGCACCACTCAGCCCGGCGTACTATGTCAATGCCCGTGCGGTAGGCTGTATGGTCTATTGCTATACGGCGCTCCTCGCGCTCTCGACCGCGGCATTGCGCTCCTGTCCGGACTTTAAGAATTCCCTGCTTGATATCTGCCGCTATCACGTTCGACGCTATCCCGCGATCGCCACGATAAGGGGTGAGATCCGATGCGCCGTATATCGTTAAAAGTCTTGATTGCAGCAGCGATCTCCGTCGTGTCCTTCCTTCTGACAATCGCGGTATCCTACGTTGTCGGCCGTGATGCCGTGGACCGACTGGAACTTCAGATCGGACAGTCTCTGGCGCTTCTCGCCGATGAGATGCAGGACAAGCTCGACCGTGCCATGTTCGAGCGCCTTCAATCGCTGGACAACATGGCAGCACTCGGCAAGCTTCTCCAGAAGGAGGACTCGCCACAGGCCCTGCGCGCGTCGCTCGAGAGATTTCAAAGCGCCTACTCCGATTATTCCTGGATTGGCTTTGCGGATCCCACGGGCAAGGTTCTGAGTGCCACGGGCGGCGAATACGAAGGCCACAATGTAAAGGACCAGGTCTGGTTCAAGAAGGGTCTCGATGAGGCCTACGTTGGCGACGTAAAACTGCCGAATGCACCCAAAACCTCTCGGATACCCCACGAAGGGCACGGCGCGTCGGATTTTATCGACCTCGCCGTTCCGGTGTCGGACGAAAACGGAACGGTCGGTGTTCTCGGCGCGACGCTCAGCGCCGATTGGGCCGAAGAGGTGCGCGACACGCTCCTCGGCAGCATGAAGGATTCTATTCCTGCCGATGTCATCGTCCTGAATGAAGCAAGGCAGGTCCTGTTCGGTCCGGACGATCTCACCGGCAAGACCCTGGACCTTCGAAGCGTTCGCGCCGCGCAACCCGGTAAAGCGGGCTTTGCAGTCGAGCGCTGGCCCGACGGCACCTCCTACGTGACCGGTTATTCAAAGAGCGACGGCTATCGCTCATACACCGGTCTGAATTGGATCTTTCTGGTACGGGAGAATCAGAAGCTCGCCTTCGCACCCGTTTACAGCCTGCAGAAAAACATTCTCATTTGGGGTGGGATTTTCGCGTGCCTCGCAGCCATGCTTGCCTGGATTTTGGCGAGCAAGCTCTCGCAACCGCTGCTCCAACTCGCCGATGCGGCGGAAGAATTGAGACGCGGCCAGAAGATCGAATTGCCCCAAGTCGGTGGCTATGAGGAAGCGCGCATCCTTTCTCAATCGCTGCGGTCACTCGTCAAGGAACTCGACGCACAGAGAGCATCTCTGGCGACCGCCAATCAGTCGCTCGAACGCCAAGTGCGCGAACGGACACAGCGCCTGGCCGAACAGAACGTCGGATTGGAGCGCG
>CAYYDL010000835.1:0-2807 GCA_964470545.1 uncultured Hyphomicrobium sp.
CTCAATGCGCCGGATATCACTCAGCCGTTCGGTTATAACCCCCTCAAGCGCGTTCACCCGTCGGCAATCGGTCTCGCCGCTTCGGGCCTCATGGAAGCCTTCAAGAAACATTGGTCGGATGCTTGGGGCGTCCGCATGGAACATGTGCTGCGGCAATCGCTATTCGCCCTTCTGGAATACGGCGACGCCGATTTGTCGGACATTTTGAAATTGCTCACCGACAAATCGTTTCGGCGGACGGTCACGGCAAAAGTCGCCAACGAGCCCGTCAAGACATTCTGGCGAACCGAATTCGAGCAGTACTCCTACCGTTATCGGGCCGACGCGATTGCCCCGATCCAAAACAAAGTGGGCGCATTGCTCGCCGATCCGTTGATGCGCCAAATCCTCACCGAACCAAAGCGTATGCTCCATTTCCGGCGGATCATGGACCGTCGGCAGATCGTACTCGTGAATCTGGCTCGGGGCCGGATCGGTGAAGACAGCGCCAGCCTGCTTGGAAGCCTCCTTGTCACCACGATCGGCCTCGCCGCATTCAGCCGCGCCAATGTTCCGGAACAAGCACGGCCTGACTTCTTCCTCTACCTCGACGAATTTCAGAATTTTACGACCGAGAGCGTCGCGACGATGATTTCGGAGCTTCGCAAGTACCATGTCGGTCTCGTGCTAGCGAACCAGCATCTCTCGCAACTCACCGAAGCCGTACGTGACGCCATTCTCGGCAATGTCGGCACGCTTCTATCGTTTCGCCTGGGGCCACAAGACGCCGCCCTTCTTGGTCGTGAGTTCGTTCCACGCTTTAACCCCGTCGACTTCATGAATTTGCCGAACCACCATATCTACCTTCGGCTCATGATCGATGGCGCCCCGAGTGAAGCCTTCAGCGCTAAGACGATAATGCCGAGCTTTCTCAGCTAACACACCCGCCGGGCCCTGGGCTTGCCAGTCCGCGCGTGTGGTATACTGATTTACATGGCCTCAAAGGAACGGACCATGCCAAAGGCACATATTCGCAATGGCGAGCTCACGATTCCTCTCTCGGAAGAGATTCGGGAAAAGCTTGACGTCCATGAGGGCGATGAGCTCGAGGCCCATGTATTTCCCGGCAGCGTCGTCTTTCGGGCGTCATCTCCGGATGCCCGTGAGCGGGCGTGGCAGCGCATCCTGTCCGTGACTGCTCGGGTTCGCCCGACGTCGGACCAAGCGGCAAAGCCGATTAACCAGGTGGAGGAGGAAATCGTCGAGGCAGTAAAGGAGACGCGACGCGCCCGCCGAACCCGCTAAAAATATGACTAAGGTGGTATTCGATACCAACCTCCTCGTCAGCGCCTTTCTCACCCGCCACTATCCCGGAGGAGTTTCGACCGAACTCCTCCGTTTCGCTTATCAGGGAACTGTCGAGCTTTACCTCTCCGCCGATATTGTTGCCGAGGTGCTTGAAACGCTTAGCCGAAATCCGCGCACACAGACGAGCTATCAGTATAGCCCACAGATGGCCGAGCAATTCTGTTCGGATTTGCTCGACTTCGCCATCATGGTGGACGACCCTCCGGCCTTATCGGGTGCCGTTCCGCGCGATCCGGATGATGACGTGATCATCGCGTGTGCGGTGGGCGCTGGCGCGGAATATCTCGTCACCCGAGACAAAGATTTGCTTTCTCTTGGAAATTATGACGCTGTGAAAATCCTTCCGCCCGAAGAGTTTCTACGAATGGTACGCGCTGCGGCAAAATAAATACGGGCGATGCGCCGGCGAAAGGGCTTAGCCGCAGCCGATCACCTTTACCTGCAGTAAGCCAGCCGGCTGGTTTCTCACCCAAAAAACCCCCTCTCCGTCCTCATGCATGATCAGTTGCTGCGTCGTTTCCCACCACTGCTCCGCCGTATTCTGCAGCGCAGTGTGGGTCTCTCCGGCATACTTGATATCGGCCTGTATCCATTTGCGCTGGCCCGAGGTGTTCCGGACTTTAACGTACATCGCCGGAACGATGCCGTTGTACATGCCTTGCCCCGCTTCGACGATACGGATGCCGGCGCATGTGGGAGAGTCGCTGTTGTAGATGGGCGGGCCGGCTGACGCTTGCTCTGCGACTGGCGTCGCGCGCACCGAAGGATCGGAGGACGTGCAGGTATAGGTAATATTTAGACAGCTTAGGCCCCGCCGTTTCATTTCCAGCGCCATGGCGTGGGTACGATGCGCCGAGCACGCCATGGTTCCGCAGATCGTGTCGTCGGAGACATTCTTGAGCTGTTCCTCGTTCATGGTCAGCGCCGGGTAGGAGGGTGCGCATCCGAGGAGGAGCAGCGAGATCAGAATCACGTTTTTACGCCATTTCATCGGTATTCTTCCTCCTAGGTCGATCGCCTTCCGGTATGCGCCCCCGTCAATCCTCTCGCACCGTCCTGAAGGTTGGCGTGGGGTCGAGATAGCTTCCGCTCCGATTCTCAACGGGCATCCGTATCGGCAGTTCTGTTGCATTCGGCGGGTTCACCACGTGGCTCGCGGTGCCGTGAGTGACATTCTGCATGACGACGATTTGCGGCTGCGACTTGTCGCCGGCGGATGCGGCCGTCACGAGTCCCCAAATCCATACCCCAATGCACAATGGGATTCCGACGACCGCGCCGACAAACGTGAAGCAAAGGATAATCCCGATAACATAGAGAACAATTTGCGCGACGCCTTGACCGGGCTTGTTGATAACGAAGCTGCCAACGCCGGGGAAACATACGTTGAGAAAAATCGCCATACCTTTCATGGGACGCTCCTGACTTCCTTTAACTTTTCGGCGGAGGTGGTGGAGGCG
>CAYYDL010000836.1:0-1992 GCA_964470545.1 uncultured Hyphomicrobium sp.
TGTTCGCGGATCCGCTGATCGAACGTCAGCATGGTGGACGCGGGGGCGGCGCGGCGAAACTGACGCCATTCGGCGCCGATCTGGTCCGGCAATATCGTTATATGGAAGAGAAAGTTCTTACCGTCTTTGCGAAACCGCTGGCTTCGATCGAGAAACATCTTGTGGCCGCTGCCAAGCCCGGCCAAAAGGCGGCGAAGAAAGCCTCGCCGTCAGCACGGGCCTGATGACGATCCTCCTAGCACCTCGGCGGGCGTTCCCTTGGCGATCACGCGTCCAGCGACGATCCGGATGACGCGTGACGCGAGTCGCCTCACCTCTTCAACATTGTGCGTGACGAACACGATGGGAACCGAGAAGTCGTCCCGAACACGCTCGATCAATGTCATGATCTCGTCGCGCCGCGCATCGTCGAGGCCCGACAGCGGCTCGTCCATCAGCAGAATGCGTGGAGACGACAGAAGGGCGCGAGCGATGGCGACGCGATGCCTTTCGCCGCCCGAAAGCGTTGCGGGGCGTCGTTTCAGCAGAGAATCGATACCCAGCACGCCAACCACGACTTTCAACGGCAACGCGCTCTTTCCTTGCTTCCGCGTGAACCATTGTCCGAACTTGATGTTCTGTTCGACGGTCAGATGCGGAAAAAGCTGGGCATCCTGAAAGACGAAACCCACGCGACGAAGATGCGGCGGCACGAAGATGCGCGCATCCGTGTCCGTCAGCACATGGCCCGCCACTGCGATGCGTCCCCTGTCCGGCCGTTGAATGCCGGCGATCAAATTCAAAACGGATGTCTTGCCGGATCCCGACGGACCGAAGAGCGCAGTCAGCGGACTGGCGCTCTCGAACGCGACGTCGAGCGTGAAACCATTTCGCTTTTGATAAGCCGAGACGCGTAGCGCCAATTCCGAGCTCGTCATTCGAATACGGCGATCCGCTTCTGGATGCGGCGGTTCAAGACTTCGGAGACAATCAGCGCGATCATCGCGATCGCGATCGAGACGCATGCGAGCCGGAGCGCCTGATAGTCCCCTCCGGGCACTTGCGTGTAAGTATATATCGCGGATGGAATCGTTTGCGTTTCGCCGGGAATATTCGAAACGAAGGTGATCGTTGCGCCGAATTCGCCCAGAGCTTTTGCGAAGCACAGAACGACGCCGGCCAGAATCCCCGGAAGCGCGAGCGGCAGTGTCACAATCAGGAACGTCCACAACGCATTGGCACCGAGTGTGGCGGCGGCGGTCTCCAGCCGACGATCGACGGCTTCAAACGAAAGCCGAATTGCGCGCAGCATCAGTGGAAATCCCATGATGCCGCATGCAAGCGCGGCCCCCGTCCAGCGGAAAGCGAAGGTTATGCCAAACATTTCGTAGAAAGCATTTCCGATTGCGCCCTGGCGGCCGAAGGTCAGCAGCAGGAAGTATCCCGTTACGACGGGTGGCATGACGAGCGGGAGATGGAGAACCCCATCGAGCACGACCTTTCCCGGGAAACGCCACCGCGCGAGAATATACGCGAGGAACAATGCCACGGGCAGACCGAACAATGTCCCGACGGTGGCAACCCGCAGGCTCAACATGATCGCAGTCCATTCGTCGGGTGAGAATCCAAGCACCGTTGCCCCTTTCCGTTCGCGGGCTGATCGAGAGGCTGCCTATTTCAGGATCGTAAATCCCTGCCTGGTGAAGAACGCCTGCGCGTCCGGCGTCTTCAGATAGTCGATGAACGCCTTTGCCGCATCGGCATTCTTCGTCGCTGCCGTGATTGCGATGGGATAAATGATGGGAGGATGCGTGTCGTCCGGGAAAACACCAACAATCTTAACTTTGGGTTCAGCGGCTGCGTCCGTTTCGTAGACGATGCCGAGAGGCGCTTCACCTTGGGCGACAAGAGCGAGCGCCGCCCGCACGTTGGCTGCTTGCGCGACTTTGGGTTCGACGGAGCTCCAGACGCCGAGCTTCTTCAAAGCGGCCGAGCCATACTTGCCCGCCGGGA
>CAYYDL010000837.1:0-6731 GCA_964470545.1 uncultured Hyphomicrobium sp.
GGTTTCGCCAAGCCGAAGCTCTTCGTTGAAAGCTTTGGTCTCGGCTTCGGCCGCCGCACCGAGCCGCGTCATTGCGTCGGTGAGATGTTTTTCTTCCAACTCGACGCTGTGCTGGGCTTCTTCCCACGTCAGATGCAGCGCCAGCGCTTCCTGCTGGCGAATCTCACTCGACAGCTCTTTATAGCGCCGCGCCTGACGGGCCTGCCGTTTCAGTGATTCCGTCTGCGACTGAAGCTGCCCGACAACGTCGCTGACGCGCTCGATGTTGGCTTCCGCGGCCTTGAGCTTGAGTTCCGCTTCGTGCCGGCGCGTGTGTAGGCCGGCTATGCCCGCTGCATCTTCCAGGATGCGCCGCCGCTGCTCAGGTTTCGAATTGACGATCTCGCCGATCTGTCCCTGACGCACGAGCGCCGGCGACCGCGCACCAGTGGCCGCGTCTTCAAAAAGCACTTTCACGTCGCGCGCCCGCACCTCGCGCCCGTTGATGCGATAGGCGGAGCCCGCCTCGCGCTCGATGCGCCGCGTGATCTCGATCACGTCGTCGCCGTTGAATTCGGCGGGTGCCTTCCGCGCGCTGTTGTCGAGGAACATCGTGACTTCGGCGCTTTGCCGTTCGGGGCGCCCGCCGCTGCCGGAAAAGATCACGTCGTCCATCGCAGCCGCGCGCATGGACTTATGCGAGCTTTCGCCCATCACCCAACGGAGCGCTTCAAGAAGATTCGATTTCCCGCAGCCGTTTGGCCCAACGACTCCCGTCAGGCCAGGCTCGATGACGAGCTCGGTCGGGTCCACAAAGGACTTGAATCCGAGAAGTCTGAGCCGGGTGATTTTCATGTCAGTTGGTCAGTCCTCGATGCCTCTTTGTCGTGGCTCAGGACCGGTCGCAAACGCCCCTAGGGACTCGCAGCTGCCGTTGGCGTGCCGTGCTGCTGATTGGCCTGTTCGACGTAATCCGCAATCTCGGCAATCGTCAGCTCTTTCTTGATGAGCTTGGTGCCGATGAAAAAGTTCGGCGTTCCAATGATGCCGAGCTTGCGCCCACGATCCTTAACCCACTTCAACTTGGCGATCATGTCTTGATTCTGCAGACAAGCGTCAAACTGCGGACGAGTCATCCCCACCTGTTTGGCAACCGCGTAGATGGCATCAAGACGCACCTCCAAACTCACCCAGGAGGCCTGCTGCTCCATGAATTTCCCATAGAGTTCCAGATACTTGTCTGGAGGCGCGCAGCGCAGTGCAATGGTCGCGTTGCCGGAGCTCTTCCCAATCGGGAACTCCCGCAGGATGTAGCGGACCTTTCCGGTATCGATGAAGCGGCGCTTCAACTCCGGATAAACCGTCAGATGAAAGTTCCGGCAGTGCGGGCACGTCAGCGATGCATACTGCACGATCGTTACAGGTGCATCCGGGCGGCCCCAGCTCATTTCAGGCAGCGGGCTCGGCGCCATGATATCCGCGACTGTCGGATTCTGGATGACTTGGCGCCCTGATGTCGTGACGTTCGGATCGCTGAACGGCGTCGGCATGCCGTCGTCGCGTGTCTCGGAGCCCGTGGAGGGATAGGCTCCGAGGCCGCTGCTGTCCGTCGAGATGCTCGCTGTTGCCGGCGACAAAGACGGCAAAGTCGACCCGCATGCCGTTAGACCGCCGGCCAACATAACGGCGGCGACGAGGCTGAACGTGCGGGCGAAAAGCATTCGGTTTTCCGGTTACTTCGCCGTCAGGAGCGGCTCGATCACCTTATCAAAGGCCTCAAGCGTTGGAGCTTCTTTCAGGCGCTTGCCGTTGATAAAGAACGTCGGTGTGGCATTGACGCCAAACACGTCGCTGGCCCGCGACCGTTCCGCCGTAATCGCATCGAGAAGTTTTTGGTCCGTCAAGCATTTATCGAAGCTTTCCTGCGTGAAGCCCGCCTGCTTGGCGATGTCGAACAGCTTCGGAACCGGGCTGCCGTTGGTGAAGGCCCAGTCCTGCTGCTTGTTATAGAAGGTTTCGATCAGCGGAAGAGCTTTGTCTTTGCCCGCGCAGCGCGCCAGCATCGAAACGGCAGCCGCTAGGTTATCGAGCGGGAAATCACGGAAGATGTACCGGACCTTGCCGGTGTCGATGTACTTCTTCTTGAAATCCTCAAAGACGTCGTCGGTAAAGTGCGCACAGTGAGGGCATGTCATCGACGCATATTCGACCACGGTGACTTTGGCGTCCGCGGACCCGAGCGAAAGTTCGTCCAGACCCTGCGGCGGCTTCATCAACTCGTCGACGGGGACCTCGGCGGGTCCTTCTTTCCGTTGCGCAAAGCTTGGTTCGGCGCTCGCAAAAGCCACGCCGACGATGGCCGCCAAAGCGAGCAGGCCCGGAATGAAATTTCTGAACTTGATCAAGGTCCCAACTCCTCTGGCACTTCGTCGCGCCACTGAACGGCGATCATAGAACGGTTCGCCTACCACGGTTCCGGCGCCCGAATAAGCCCAATCCTGGCTGAATGGCAACCGAAGGTTCGGCAATTTGGGTGAACGGCTTCAGCGCGCCCTGGCGGCCGCGACACTTCTGCCGAGTGCTTCGAGTGCGGAGTTAAGATCTCCGGGCGCAACCACGATGCGATCCGTTGGCGCGCCCAGAGAAGACGCGGCGCTGACGGCGCCGGACTTTTCAAGTTGCGGCATCTGATGAATTTTGATCTGCGAGATCGCCCGATAGCCGAAATATCGATTGATGCGGTCAACGATTTCCTTGTGCCGGTAGGAAATGTCGAGCGCAAAGGCGGGGGCCGTCGCTACGACGAGTGTCGCTCCGCCAGCCGCTTCGCCCTCGTCGGTCGGCTCGATCGCGGCCTTTTCACGCCGCGGCCATTTGATCGATTCCGGTCGCGTCAGCCGCGCAATGTCGGCACCCACGATTGTCGCCCATGATGCCATGATCTCGGCACTGTGGAACCCGAACTTCTGAAAAACGGGAGCCGTCACCTTCGGTACGAATGTCCCCACCGCTTTTGCGAACACGCCCCGGACCGGTCGCGCGTCCGGCAGCAGCATCGGCATTTGGGCTGTGGGTTGCTGATCCGACAAGGGGTTTCTCTTGAGCGGTAGGCTTGTGGTGACGCAAAGGACAGCTACCATTGTCGATGCGATTCGAGGTTCCCGCGCAACCGGAGATGCAAGGCGCATGGGCGCGGTCCAGGAAAATGTCGCTCTTCGAAGAAGACAGCAACAGCTTCCGTTGCGGCCTGCCGGTCCTCTGACGGTGAAGTCGCTGCTCGCCTGGTACGAGGCTGAAAGGCGCGACCTGCCCTGGCGCTATGGCCCTCGCAAGGCGGCGGACCCTTACAAGGTATGGCTCTCGGAAATCATGCTGCAGCAGACGACGGTGAAAGCCGTCGTCCCCTATTTTCAGAAATTCGTTGCGCGCTGGCCAACAATAATGGCGCTGGCCGCCGCGCCGTTGGAAGAAGTGCTACAGCAATGGGCTGGCCTCGGTTATTATTCGCGTGCCCGCAACCTGAAGGCCTGCGCCGACGCCGTCGTGCGCGATTTCGGCGGCGTCTTTCCCCGAACGGAAGAAGAGCTTTTGGAGCTGCCCGGCATCGGCCCCTACACGGCAGCGGCGATATCCGCGATCGCGTTCGGCCAAAAAGCGACGCCCGTGGACGGCAACGTCGAGCGCGTCGTCTCCCGGCTTTTTGCGGTGAGGCAACCGCTACCCGGCGCCAAGCCCGAGATCAAAAGGCTTGCCGCGACCCTCACGCCCCAACGCCGCGCCGGTGATTTCGCCCAGGCGATGATGGATTTGGGCGCCGAGATCTGCACGCCCAAGAAGCCCTCGTGCCTCGTCTGCCCGATCCAGCAGGACTGCGCCGCGAGCGCGCAAAATCTCGCTGAGCTGCTGCCGCTGAAAGCCGCCAAGGCGGCGCGACCCTCACGCTACGGCATCGCGTTTCTCGTGCAGCGAGAGGACGGCGCCATGCTGCTGCGCCAGCGTCCCGAGGCAGGATTGCTCGGGGGCATGCTCGAAGTGCCGTCAACGCCGTGGATCGAGAAGTTGCCTGCGAGAACCGAAGCCATGCGCTCGGCCCCCCTTTCGACGTCATGGATGCCTGTTCCCGGAACGGTCGTGCATGTCTTCACGCATTTCCGACTGGAACTGGTTGTCTATCGGGCGCTCGTCCCGCTCGACGCTGGCTTCACGCTTTGGGCCGAGCAAGAGCGCTGCCGCTGGGTTCAGCGTCGCGATCTTCACGCACAGGCCCTGCCGAGCGTGATGAAAAAGGTCATCGCTCACGGCTTGGCCGATAACTGACGCCCTATCCGCTATATCAGGCGGAACTGGCTTTGCTGGTTCAGCGTGTCCAGGATCTCCGGCACGTCCGTCACCGGCCGCGCCTTGCTGTAGAGGAAGCCCTGGCCCTCGTCACAGCCCACTGCCCGCAAGAATTCCTGCTCGGATTCGGTTTCGATACCCTCGGCCGTGATTGTCATGCCGAGGCTCGATCCTAGTCCCATGATCGCGCGGATGATTGCCTGCGACTCGTTGCCGAACCCGATGCCGCGAACGAACGACCCATCGATCTTGATTTTGTCGAACGGGAACATGCGCAGATAGCTGAGCGACGAATAGCCGGTGCCGAAGTCGTCCATCGAGATCCGAACGCCGAGACCTCTGATGGCGTGCAGGATCGTCAGCACACTTTCAGAATTCTCAAGCAGAAGCGCCTCGGTGATTTCGAGTTCCAGCCGGCCCGGTTCGAGTCCCGACGAGCGCAAAGCATCCGAAACGGCATTGAAGACATTGCCGATGCGGAAGCGCTGGGGCGACATGTTCACGGCGAGCCGTGCTTTCTTCGGCCACCGGGCCGCATCGTGGCAAGCGCGCTGCAGCACGAAGTCGGTGATGGAGCCGATAAGTCCGCACTCTTCCGCAATCGGAATGAATTCCGAAGGCGGGATATAGCCGCGCTCGGGGTGTGGCCAGCGCAGCAGCGCCTCGAAGCCGGATACCTCGCGCGAACTTAGGGAAACGAGCGGCTGATAGTGGATTTCGAGTCCACCGTTGAGGAAAGCTTGATGCAGATCGGCTTCGATCTTGCGCCGCGCCTGGACGCGAATGTTCATCTCGGCTTCGAAATAGCGGTAGCAGCCTTTGCCGTCTTCCTTCGCCTGATAGAGCGCAAGATCGGCATTCTTCAACAGGACCTCGGCGTCCTCGCCGTCGCTTGGGCAGAGTGCAATACCGACGCTGGCCGTCACATTGATCGTGTGATCGTCGACCCTGAACGGCTCGCGCAGAACATCGATGATACGCTGTGCGACCGAGCTGACCTCGACGGCATGATTGGCGTTGGCAAGAACGACCGCGAACTCATCACCACCCAATCGCGCCGCTATGTCGTCTTTGCGCAGCGTACCTTGAATGCGCTCGCTCAACTGCTGCAGCAGCGAGTCACCGGCCGCATGCCCCATCGAGTCGTTGATGATCTTGAAGTTGTCCAAGTCGATGCAAAGCACGGCAACGCCGGTGCCGGAGCGCTTTCTCGACTTCAGCATTTCATCGAGGCGCTTGCGCAGGAATACCCGATTGGCGAGGCCCGTCAGGGCGTCGTGGTGCGCCAGATAGGCGACCTTCGCTTCCGCTGCCTTGCGCTCCGTTATGTCGATCGCGGCAAACAGGATCGCCGGGGTTTGTCCCTGCGTGATCGAGCTTGCATAGATGGCAACGTCGATCGACGTCCTGTCGGCTTTGAGATGGCGCCAGGTTTGACCTGCAAACTGCTCGGACCTGCCGTCGTATAGGCTGTCGAGATTTTGATGGTCGTCGGGATGATGAAGGTCGAACAGGGTTTTGGTGGGGAGATCTTCCAACGTAAACCCATAGTGACGGAGCGCCGCTCTGTTGGCGCTGAGAATTACCTTGTCTTCCCGGCGTGCAACGAACATCGGCACAGGATTGGCTTCGAACAGCATGCGGAACGACGCTTCCCGCTCCTTGAGCTCACTGATGTCGATGCGCAAACCGACGACGCCGCCATCGCTTGTCAGGCGTTCGTCGATGAGAATGCAGCGACCATCCGAGATCCATTGTTCATGACGGTCCTTTGGCTGATAGAGCCGTCTGACGCGCTCAGCAATCCACTGTTCTTCACGGCCCCGGGCCTCAGGATAATCGCCGCGCGTGACGCCGATCCTCAACGTGTCTTCGAGACGAACACCGATTTCAAACAGGTCGGCACTCTTCTTGTAAATGTCGGCATACTGTTGATTCCACAAAACGTAGCGGCCGTCGCTGTCGAGAACCACAACCCCTTGCGGCAGCATGTCGATGGCTTCACGGAGCTGTCTGTTGGTGGCTTCGGCGCGTTCGAGCCGCTGCTCGAGAACCTTGTCGTCGCGTTGAAGGCGTTTCGAGGTAGGACGATCCAGGCGGCGCGATCGGAGCCGATGCAGCCCGGTATGTGCGCCCGATCCTGTTGGCGATTGAATCGTACGAAGCATGTCGCGAGCCATTGATATCCCCCACTGAATAAATTCGGCGGGAGTATTGAGGCGCGCCCTTAATAGAGCTTCACCGCGTTCAGTTCGAAAAATCGCGGCGTTGCTCGTAATCTGTTCAGACCGTGCCGTCCCTTGCCGCGGCTTGCATCAAGCTGACCAGCGAACAGTCAAAAATGGTCTGCTGCCGGCGCTTTGCGGGACTTTTCTGCCGAGCGAATGGGCAGGCCATTTTGCCAAGCATGGTTA
>CAYYDL010000838.1:0-5455 GCA_964470545.1 uncultured Hyphomicrobium sp.
AAATAATCAAAACGTGGGTTGCGCGAGCGCACCACGTCTGTGCGTTCCATCGGAGTTCGCGTTTTACTCCCGTCGATAAAAGGTTGCACACGTACAATGATGGCGCGCGCGTCGAATAGCAACTCTGGCATACGAGCGCTTTCGATCGCGATCATTGCAACGCTGGTGGCCCTGTTATCGGGCATCGATGCAGCGCATGCAGAGCTGAAACAAAAAAAGACTGTTCAGAGCGCCGATCGTCCCACTGTCTCGGTGAAGCCGAATGAATCTTCCGCGAGGACCTTTGACCCGACAACGCCGGCCGGTTCACCGGCCGATCCTGTAAAGCCCAATGAGCAAGCCGTCAAACAGCTGGACACGTGGTCGGACGCTGAGATTGCGGACGCCCGCGCGCACTGCGCCGCCGTCCTGAAAAGGATCCACGCTGTCGCCCTACCCCACGACCCGATCCGCGAGGGCCAATGCGGCGCCCCTGCTCCGATAGAGTTGATCAGCATCGGGCAAAATCCTGAAGTTGCGCTCTCACCGCCGGCGATCGTGCGCTGCGACCTCGCTGAAGACCTCGTCAACTGGTTCGAGAACGACGTCCAGCCGCTCGCGCGCAAGCACCTCAAATCGGCCATCGTCAGAATCGAAACGATGAGTTCCTATTCCTGCCGAAATGCCTATGGACGCAAATCGACGAAGCTCAGCGAGCACGCGCTCGCGAATGCGCTTGATATCGGCGGCTTCGTGACGGCGTCGGCCGAGTCCGCGGAAGTACTGGACGACTGGGGCAAACCGGAACGCGAGATCCGCGCGGAAGCGGAGGCGCAAAAACGCGCTGCGGAGGAGGCGGCCGCCAAGACGGCAGAAGCGGGTTTCGTCGACAACCAGGCTCAGGGCGTGCCCCCCTCTGCCGTTTCTTCGACAGCGGGCGCCACGGCTGCCGCGGCGCTCGTACGCTCGACGATCGTCGAAGGCGTGCCCAAGATCGGTAACGCCAACCGTCTCGGCGGACCGGCTGCGCAATCCGGCCAACGTGCCGAGGCACGCAAGCCTGCTTTCGTCGCTCGCGCCATGGATGATCCCGATCCTGAGATGCGAGCGTTCCTGCACGAAGCGCACGATGCGGCCTGCCGCATTTTCGGGACGACGCTCGGCCCCGGGGCCAACGCCGACCATCGTAATCATTTCCACGTCGACATGGCGCCGCGGAAGTTCCGCAAAATCTGCGACTAGTCGTACGCTGCGGGCGACAGGCATTTCAGATCTGCATCGAGCCGCTTGCGCCAAACATAAAGCCGTGTCCATTGTCGGCCCGGTTTCGGAATGCCGAAATCGACCGACGTCAGCAGGACCTCGCCCATGTCTTCTCGTACGCGCGCCGCGGGCCGCCTTACCGATACCACCGCTTCTCTTCCCGCAGAGTCGCTCTCAGGCGGCTTCCCGGCGATCCGCATGCGCCGCAATCGCAAAACGCAGTGGTCGCGCCGGCTTGTCGCCGAGCATCGGCTGTCACCGAGCGATCTCATCTGGCCGATGTTCGTCGTTGATGGCGAAGCGCAGCGCGTTCCCGTCGCATCGATGCCTGACGTCGAGCGGCTGAGCGTCGATCTCATCGTCGAAGCCGCGAAGGAAGCGGTCGACCTCGGCATTCCGGCTGTTGCGCTCTTCCCGTTCACCGATCCCAAGAAGCGCAGCGAAGATGCGCAGGAAGCCTTCAACGACGACAATCTTGTCTGCCGGGCAACCCGCGCGATCAAGAAGGCGAAGCTCGACATCGGCGTCATTCTCGACGTCGCGCTCGATCCCTACACGAGCCACGGCCACGACGGCCTCCTGATCGGTGACGAGATCGCCAACGACGAAACGAATGCGGCGCTCGTCAAGCAGGCGCTGGTGCAGGCCGAGGCGGGCGCCGACGTCCTCGCGCCATCCGATATGATGGACGGCCGGATTGGTATCATTCGTGCCGCGCTCGAGTCTGCGGGTTTCAAGAACACGCAGATCATGTCGTATGCCGCGAAATACGCGAGCGCGTTCTATGGGCCGTTCCGCGATGCCGTCGGCTCGACGGGACTTTTGAAAGGCGACAAGCGTACCTATCAGATGGATCCGGCGAACACCGAAGAAGCGCTGCGCGAGGTCGCCATCGATCTCGACGAAGGCGCCGACATGGTCATGGTGAAGCCCGGCATGCCCTACCTCGATATCGTCCAGCGCGTTTCGAGTGAATTCGGCGTGCCGACATTCGCTTATCAGGTGTCCGGCGAATACGCGATGCTGGCGGGTGCATTCGAGCGCGGCTGGCTCGATCGGGATAAGACGATCCTTGAGAGCCTTCTGGCGTTCAAACGGGCGGGGGCGTCCGGCGTGCTGACGTATTTTGCGCCGAGGGCCGCGAAACTGCTGGTGGATTAGACCGATACTGTCATCCCGAGCGAGCCTACTTGCGGGACCCGGGACCAAGCCGCAAAAATTCTGGGTCCCGGCTCTTCGCTACGCTCTGGCCGGGATGACACACTGGCTAACGCCTTACGCGGCGGCGAAAGTCCTGATCGGGCGGAATCTGGTCGGCCGGAACGTTGGCGCTCGCTGCGCCGCTGGCGGTCGCCGCCTGTCCGGGATTGTCCGACGGTGCCACGGTGCTGGCGTCAGGATTGTCCTCGGCGACGGTCCGGCTCGGTTTCTCGCACTGGGTCAGCCAAACATCGTAGGTCGGGTGCTCGAGGCCGTAGATGCCAGGGCTTTCAGCGAACATCCAGCCGGTGAAGATGCGCTTTTCCGAGCCATCGAGTTGTGTCTCATCGATCTCGACGAACGTATCGGTCTTCGGCTCGTCGGTCGGCGGGCGGGAATAGCAGGCGCGCGGCGTTATCTTGAGAGCGCCGAACGTTGCCGTCTGGTTGAGCGCGATTTCGATCTTGGAAATGTGCGCCGTCACTTTGTCGAGCGCGGAGAAGACGGCGACCTGATTTTCGATGCGATCGGCGTCGGCGGGCGTCGTCATTACGCAGACGGCTCCCGAGACGAGCGCTGCAGAAGCAAACAGACTCGCGCGGCGCCCGAAATCTCGCAAATACGTCGGTCTCAACTGCAAATCCATTCCCCAGAGGCGTGCCGTGACGCCTCGCCGGATTGCCCGCGAAAGGGGGCGATTTTTCGTTCGGCCAAATTAATTCGGCTTCCATGCCTTGTAATCGCTTGATGACTTGGCACGTTCGCCCTTGCCGAGGATGGAGCCTTTGGGGCGATAGGCGCGGGCCGTGCCCGTCATATTCATCTGATGCGGCTTCTGCCAGGGGCGCGGATGATAGCGCTCTTCGGTCGGTGGCGTATCGACGGTGTAATGCATCCAGCCGTGCCAATCCGGAGGTATCTGGCTCGCCTCCGACAGCTTCGGATAGATCACCCAGCGTGCCGGAACGCCCAGCGGGCCGACGCCGCTCTTCTGAACGTAATAGCGGTTCCCGAACTGATCCGAGCCGACGAACTTGCCCTTACGCCATGTGAAAAGACGCGTTCCCCAGGTATTGCCGCCCCACCAGGAGAAGATCTCGCTGAATAAGCTCATGTCCGGCCATCCATTTTCCCGCCGCTCTTCACTCAACGCATTAGCGGCACTTCGGCTCTGATGTCCAGACGCCAGAGTGCCGATGCAGGCGTGCAACAGACGTTGTGCGGAATCGCACTAAGGTTGGTTTCCGGAGGGGCCGCGGGACGGTACATACAGGGTCTTCCACATCGCGTGGACCGCTGGCCAGACCAGAAAATCCAGCCAAACCGGGCCAAAATCTGGCCTCAGCCAAAAGTTGCCCACACTACTAGATGTAGTGTCGGTTGCTCCTGCCACTACAATATCTATCTATGACGGGCAGTTCGAATCGCCTACCGTGGTCGTTGTGCGGCAATCGTGCGACGGCACCAAGTGGGGTTGTGGACCACGTCCATTGCGGCATTCGAACCAAGCGTTTCCAGTCGCGTAGCGCACGAGCACTCGTCGCCATCAGACACTTCTGGTCGGCAGAACGTCGGCGAATTGCGGTCATCGACCGTCGTCGCGGACGCGGGAAGGTGTGTGCCAAACGGGTCGCGTTCCAACGTGCGTTTGTCTTGCGTTTTCATCCGCCGAAGCTTCGGGGTGCAGGGCCTGAAGCGAGGCGTCCAAAATCACATACGGCATGCGGACGGGGTTCCGTTTTGCCGCGCAATTCGGGGGCACTTCCACATGAAGATCACGCGGCGTTTCACGAAAGCCGGCCTTTCTCCCTACGCTTCGATCCCTTTCCGGCGTGCGACGTCAGAGATCAAGAACCCCGACGGTTCGATCGTTTTCCGTCTTGAAGGCTTCGATGTCCCCGAACAATTCAGCCAAGTTGCAGCCGACATCCTGGCGCAGAAATACTTCCGCAAGGCGGGCGTGGCGCGGCGCCTGAAGCGGTGCGAAGAAACGCAGGTTCCCTCCTGGCTGTGGCGCTCTGCCCCGGATGACGCCGCTCTTGCCGAGTTGCCGGAGAACGAGCGTTTCGGCGGCGAGACGGATGCCCGCCAGGTGTTCGACCGTCTCGCCGGCACGTGGACGTATTGGGGCTGGAAGGGCGGCTATTTCTCGTCGGAAGAGGACGCGCAGGCGTTCTTCGACGAATTGCGCTACATGCTCGCGATGCAGATGGCGGCACCGAACTCGCCGCAGTGGTTCAACACCGGCCTGCACTGGGCCTACGGCATCGACGGCCCTGGCCAGGGCCACATGTACGTCGACTACCAGACGGGCGAACTCGTCCACTCGTCGTCAGCCTATGAGCACCCACAGCCGCACGCGTGCTTCATCCAGTCGGTCGCCGACGACCTCGTCAACGAGGGCGGCATCATGGATCTTTGGGTCCGCGAGGCGCGCCTCTTCAAATATGGCTCCGGCACGGGCTCGAACTTTTCGTCGCTGCGCGGCGCGAACGAAAAACTGTCGGGCGGCGGACGCTCGTCGGGTCTGATGAGCTTCCTCAAGATCGGCGACCGGGCGGCGGGCGCGATCAAGTCGGGTGGAACGACGCGGCGCGCGGCGAAGATGGTCGTCGTCGACGTCGATCATCCGGACATCGAGGAATACATCGGCTGGAAGGTGAAGGAAGAGCAGAAGGTCGATGCTCTCGATACCGGCTCCAAGAACTGCCAGAAGCGCCTCAAGGCCGTGATGAAGGCTTGCGTCAACTGCGAAGCGGAAGGCGACGCCTGCTTCGAGCCGACGAAGAACCCCAAGCTCAAGATCGCGGTCCGCGAAGCCAAGCGTGATGGCGTTCCGCAGAATTACATCCTGCGCGTCATCCAGTTCGCGAAGCAGGGTTATAAAGAGATCGAGTTCGACACCTACGATACCGACTGGGACAGCGAAGCCTATCTGACCGTCGCCGGCCAAAACTCGAACAACTCAGTGCGCGTGACGGACGAATTCCTGAACGCCGTCGCGCCTGGCTTC
>CAYYDL010000839.1:0-5467 GCA_964470545.1 uncultured Hyphomicrobium sp.
GGCAATCGCACGTATCTGCTCCAGGACAGCGATGGACAGATTCTCGAAGGCCATTCCATCTCTGCGGGCCTCGATTATCCGGGCGTGGGGCCCGAGCATTCGTGGCTCAAGGATCTCGGTCGCGTGGCCTATGTCGCGGTAACGGACAAGGAGGCGCTGGACGCCTTGCAGTTCTGCACGCGTCTCGAAGGTATCATTCCGGCTTTGGAATCGAGCCACGCCCTGGCGCACGTGAAGAAGCTCGCGCCGACCTTGCCGAAGGACCACCTTCTCGTCGTCAATATCTCCGGCCGTGGCGACAAGGATCTAGCCACTGTCGCGAAGCACCTTGGAATGAAGATCTGACGATGACCAAGCATGAGACACGCATTGATGCGCGCTTCGCAGCGCTAAAGAAGGCGAAGCGTCCGGCATTGATCACGTTCGTGACGGCGGGTGATCCCGACCTCGAGACAAGCAAGGCGATCCTCGAGGACATTGCAAAAGCGGGTGCTGATATCATCGAACTCGGAATGCCCTTCTCGGATCCGATGGCGGACGGGCCGGCTATTCAGGCGTCGTCGCAGCGGGCGCTGAAGGCGGGGCAGAACATGATCAAGACGTTGCAGATGGTGCGCGATTTTCGTGCCCATGATGACGCGACGCCGATCGTGCTGATGGGCTACTACAACCCGATCTACGTTTACGGGAACGGGCGCTTCATCAAGGACGCCAAGGCTGCAGGCGTCGATGGGCTGATCGTGGTCGACGTGCCGCCCGAAGCCGACGATGAGCTTTGTCTTCCCGCGCTCAAGGCCGGGCTGAACTTCATCCGCCTTGCTACGCCGACAACGGATAAGGCGCGACTTCCCACGGTCCTCCAGAATACCTCAGGCTTCGTTTACTATGTCTCGATCACTGGAATTACCGGTGCTGCGGCCCCCGTGGTGAACGATGTTCACAAGCATGTGAAAAGGATCAAGTCGGCGACGCCGCTGCCTGTAGTCGTGGGGTTCGGGGTCAGAACCGGTGAGCAGGCCCGGGCGATTTCGAGAGGCGCGGACGGGGTCGTCGTCGGATCGGCCATTGTCTCCGCGATTGAAAAATCATTAGGATCCAATGGCAAGCCGACAGGCGAAACCCGAAAACGCGTGTCGGAGCTGGTGCGTGAATTAAGCTCGGCGTTAACCGCCGACTAGCGCTTTCCGCGAAGAAGCTCTATTGGATACGGCCTTCTGCACCCCCATTTTTGGGCAGTGTTCTAGCGCTGGTCCGCCATCAGGCGCTAAAAGCGGGCGGACCTGTAAGGGGGGCCTATCGTGCCCGCGCCTGAAAGACGTATGCACACCTTGCAGCGGCTTACGAGGAGCCAACAAGACGTGAATTGGATCAATAACGTCGTCCGCCCGAAGATCAGCGGGCTCTTGTCGACGGCGAAGCGCGAGGTTCCGGACAATCTCTGGGTCAAATGCCCAGAGTCGGGCCAGATGGTCTTCTACAAGGACCTCGAGGCCAACCAGTTCGTCGTGCCTGGCTCGAACTACCATATGCGCATGGGCTCGCAGCAGCGGCTGCAGCATCTGTTCGATGGCGGCGAGTACCGAACGATTGCGGTTCCGACCGTACAGCAGGATCCGCTGAAATTCCGGGACGGACGGAAATATACGGATCGTCTCAAGGATGCGAAGTTCGCAACCAAACTGGAAGACGCGGTGCTCGTCGGCGAAGGCCAGCTCGAAGAGCAGCCGGTGGTTGCGGCGGCGCAGGACTTCCGGTTCATGGCCGGATCTCTCGGTATGGCTGCCGGTGAAGCAATAATCGCGGGAATGATGCGAGCGGTCGAACTCAAGACACCCTTCATTCTCTTTGCGGCTTCCGGCGGCGCTCGCATGCAGGAAGGCATCTTATCGCTCATGCAGATGCCGCGTACGACGATCGCGGTCCAGCGCCTCAAGGAGGCGCGGCTTCCCTATATCGTCGTCCTTACCGATCCGACGACGGGAGGCGTTACCGCCTCCTATGCCATGCTCGGCGATATTCATATCGCGGAGCCTGGTGCGCTCATCTGTTTCGCAGGGCCACGGGTCATCCAGCAAACAATCCGCGAGCAGTTGCCCGACGGATTCCAACGTGCAGAGTATCTTCTCTCGCACGGCATGGTCGACATGGTGGTGCATCGCCACCATCTTCGCGAGACGCTGGCGCGTGTTTGCAGACTGCTGATGAGCGGGGTGCAGGCAACGGCGGCGAAAGACACTCGGAAGGTCAATGGCAAGCCGTACGTCAATGGTGCGGCCGTCGACAGCAAGGTGATCGAGACGGCCGCGCGGGAGACGGGTGGCGTCGTCGAGCCCGAGGCTGTCCCGAACAGTCAGAGATTCGATCCCAACAAAGCCGAAAAGCCGCGGCGCGACGACGTGAATTCTGGAAACTCGAAAGACGCGCCCCGGAGCGCGTAAGCCTTTCCAAGGACAATGCGGGGCACGGGTATGACCTCGTCAACGAGACGGCGCACCAGCGACGCGTTACTGGCCGACATGATGCTTTTGCATCCTAAGCTGATCGATCTTTCGCTCGGCCGCGTCGAACGCCTGCTCGCAAAGCTCGGGCATCCCGAGAAGAAGCTACCGCCGGTCGTGCATATCGCCGGGACGAACGGCAAAGGCTCGGTCACGGCTTACCTTCGCGCGTTCGCCGAAGCTTCGGGGCGACGGGTTCACATCTACACATCCCCGCATCTCGTCCGATTCCATGAGCGGATTGCGCTTGCGGGGGACGATGGAAAGGCACACGCGATCGATGAGGATTTTCTCGTCGATGTTCTGACGCGCGTGCATGCCGTGAACGACGGCGACGACATCACGCAATTCGAGATCACGACGGCGGCAGCATTTCTTGCCTTTTCCGAGCGGCCCGCCGACGTGCTTCTGCTTGAAGTCGGTCTCGGCGGTAGGCTGGACGCGACGAACGTCATTGACGATCCGGCGTTGACCGTCATCACGCCAATTTCGATGGACCATGCGGAGAAGCTTGGGCCGACGCTCGAAAGGATTGCGCTGGAGAAAGCCGGTATCCTGAAGCGGAACGTTCCTGGCATCATCTCGCAACAGTCGGACGATGTCCTCTCCGTGATCGAAGCGCGTGCTCGCGCGATCGGTGCGCCGCTTCAAGTGTGGGGGCAGGACTATGATGCTTATGAGCAGGAAGGTCGTCTGATCGTGCAGCAGAACGACCGGCTGCTCGATTTACCGCTGCCGGCGCTTATCGGGCGCCATCAAATCGTCAATGCGGGTACCGCTGTCGCCACTGCGCTAGTTCTCGCGCAAAAGATCCCGGCCCTTGCCATCGACGAACGCGCGATTGAAACCGGGCTTCGGACCGTCGAGTGGCCTGCACGCATGCAGCGTCTGACGTCCGGGCCTCTCCCGCGCATTCTCGGAGACGACGTCGAACTTTGGCTCGATGGCGGCCACAATCCTGCAGCGGGTGATATGCTCGCGGATACGCTTGCAATGCTCGATGAGAAGTCGCCAAAACCTGTCTACCTCGTTGTTGGTATGATGGGCGGCAAGGATGCGTTGGGCTTCCTGGCACCGTTTCGAGGCCTTGTCCGTGCGATCTATACGGTGCCGATTCCGGGTGCGCATGAGGCACCTCACAGCGAGGAAGATTTAGCCGAGGTTGCGCGTGGGGCAGGTCTGCAGGCATTGGATCGCAAAAACGTGATTGATGCGCTGCACACAGTTGGCGGCCTTCCGGCAGGTCCGAAGCGGGTCCTGATCTGCGGTTCCCTCTATCTGGCGGGACATGTGCTTTCACTTCAGGAGAGCCTGGAATAAGCTCTCGTTTGAGTGGCAGCGCGCCGCTTTGTGCTAGGTCAAAGCGGACGGTCAGCTTAGCCTTCTCTTGCTCTGCAGGTCCTGGGTTGGCATGGCTATATCGGTTTTGTATGTCATGAACCCTTACACCCCCTTCTAAGGAACGAGGGCGGAGCCCTAGACCCGCCACGCACAAGCTATAAAAACGCCATCAAGCAAAGAGGACGCCGATCAGGCGCTCATTCGGAGGAGATGAAACATGCAACATGTAGCAATGGATAAATTGAAGGGCCGGCAGGTCATCAAACCGCGCTATGACAATTTCATCGGCGGCAAGTGGGTTGCGCCGGTGCGTGGGCAATACTTCTCGAACGTTACGCCGATCACGGGTCAGCAGGTCTGCGAAATCGCGCGCTCGACGGCCGAGGATATCGAACTCGCTCTCGATGCCGCGCACAAGGCGCGCGAGGCCTGGGGCAATGCCTCGCCGGCGGAGCGGGCTCGCGTGCTGGCGAAAATCGCCAACCGCATGGAAGAGAACCTCGACGTTCTAGCGCTCGTCGAAACCATCGACAACGGTAAGCCGATCCGCGAGACGACGCACGCCGATCTTCCTCTCGCCATCGATCACTTCCGTTATTTCGCGGGTTGCATTCGTGCTCAGGAAGGTTCGATTGCCGAAATCGACCACGACACCGTCGCCTATCATTTCCATGAGCCGCTGGGCGTCGTCGGCCAGATCATTCCGTGGAACTTTCCGCTGCTGATGGCCGTCTGGAAGCTCGCGCCTGCGCTTGCTGCTGGCAATTGCGTGGTGCTGAAGCCCGCCGAACAGACACCGATGTCGATCATGGTTCTGATGGACATGATCGCCGACATCCTGCCCGAGGGCGTCATCAACGTCGTCAACGGTTTCGGCGTCGAAGCCGGCAAGCCGCTCGCGCAGAACAAGCGCATCGCCAAGATTGCGTTCACGGGCGAGACGACGACAGGCCGTCTCATCATGCAATACGCTTCCGAGAACATCATTCCATGCACGCTGGAGCTTGGTGGCAAGTCGCCGAACATCTTCTTCGCGGACGTCATGGATGCGGACGATGAATACTTCGACAAGTGCCTCGAAGGATTCACGATGTTCGCGTTAAACCAGGGCGAAGTCTGCACGTGCCCGAGCCGCGCTCTCATCCAGCGTTCGATCTACGAGAAGTTCAGGGCGCGCGCACTGGAGCGTGTCGTGAAGGTGAAGCAAGGCCATCCGATGGATGCCACGACGATGATCGGCGCGCAGGCGTCGAATGATCAGCTTGAGAAGATCCTGAGCTACATCGAAATTGGGAAGGGCGAGGGTGCTCGCGTTTTGACTGGCGGCAAGCGTGCAAATCTCGGCGGCGAACTGGCTGGTGGCTATTACGTTGAACCGACCGTCCTCGAAGGTCACAACAAGATGCGCGTCTTCCAGGAAGAGATCTTCGGGCCGGTCGTTTCTGTGACGACGTTCGAAGACGATGCCGAAGCGCTCGCGATTGCCAACGATACGCTTTACGGTCTGGGTTCAGGCGTTTGGACCCGGAACGGCACACGCGCCTATCGCATGGGCCGCGGCATCCAGGCTGGTCGCGTATGGACCAACTGCTATCACGCCTATCCGGCGCATGCTGCGTTCGGCGGCT
>CAYYDL010000840.1:0-6381 GCA_964470545.1 uncultured Hyphomicrobium sp.
GACGAAGTCGGATGCCAATTGATCGTGAGCGCTCATCGCCACCTCCCTTATAAATCCGATCCGGTCCTGGATGGTTTCAATCCAGAATACATCGGACTTCGCGGAAGCATAATGACGGCCGGCAATGAATTTCGTTGTGCGGGCGCCGCTCGTCTATTTTGTGCTTGGGGAATCGATGATCACGGTTGATGTGCGTCCGGCGACGAGACGGACGCCATCGGGGACATGATCAAGCGCGATGCGCACGGGAATTCTCTGGGCGAGGCGAACCCAGCTGAAGGTCGGATTGACATCCGCAAGTAGGTTCGCGCCGGCGCTGCGATCCCGATCCTCGATGCCACCAGCGATGCTTTCGACGTGGCCGAGAAGTGGCTTGTCTTCGCCCATCATGCTCACGACCGCCTTATCGCCGACGTGAATGAGCGGCAGCTTGGTTTCCTCGAAATACCCTTCGACGCGTAATGAATCCTGGTCGATGAGCGCAGCGACGCCCTTGCCGGCGGTCACGTAATTGCCCGGCTGGAGATCGAAATTCGTGATCGGCCCGTTGACCGAAGCACGGACCTCCGAGCGTTCGAGGTTAAGCTTTGCCAGATCACGGTCGGCTTCCGCGCGATGCAAATCGGCTTCAGCCTGCGCAGCCGTCGCGGTGACCTGCTCAATTTTCTGCTGGCTCACCGCAATCTCGGTCATGTTTTGATAGCGCACGAGGTCTTTCCGAGCCGCATCGAGCACTGCTTGGCGGCCTTCGAGATTGGCCTCTGCCTGCCTGAGAGCGAGCACGAAACGGTCGCGATCGATCCGAAAGAGGATATCGCCCTTGTGGACGACTTGGTTATCGTGAACGAGGACATCGGTAACGAGGCCGGAAACGTCTGGCGCGATTTCAACGATATCGGCGCGCACGCGCCCATCGCGGGTCCAAGGCTCGAGCTCATAATGGACCCAAAGACGCCACCCTGCGTAAATCGCGACGCTGGCGAGGGCGAGCGTCGCAGCATACCGAACGCCGATTTTAATCGCGGGATTCACGAATGAACCTTTGAAAGATAGAGAACACAGGTGCCGAGAAAGCAGACGAAGATGGAAAGATTGAAGAGTGGCCGGTGCCAGACATACTCGTACGCCCCCAAGCAGCGAAGGACGCGAGCCATGAGGGCCGTTGCGGCGTATGCGATGACCGCGCATACGAGAACGGAGGGCATGAACACTCCTAATATATCGATTTCTTCATTCATTGCGCGGCCTCGAGATACATCGGCGCAGGCGCAAGATGAGGAGGAGATTGCTCGGGAAAGAGGCTGCGTCTGAGCCCCACGAGTCCGAGCAGCGCCATTCGCGCTGAAGCACTCTGCTCGTTGCGTACGACCGCAAGCGCACGGTTGATGGCGGCAAGAAGCAGATCGGACGACGGACCGGACGTGGTCGCCGCATAGTGACGTCTGAGCATGATCAGTACGGCGTCGATACGGCGTCGCGAGTACATCGTGAGGCCGGCGCGCGCCCGACGAAGATCCAGAATGTTAAAGCCTTCCCGGAGTTCTCCGATGGCGTCGGGAATTCGATGTCCCACAGCCTTCGCCCGCGGCCCAAGAAGAACAAGACGATCGAGCATGACGCCGGTCAGACGTGCTTCGTCCCGCGAGTTGTCCGCGTTCGCGATTTCGGCAAGTGTCGTTCGATTTGCCGCGGCGAGGCGGCCAATGCTCCATTCGGCGCCGAGCGCCCGGAGCAGTGAAGCCATCACAGCGGCAAGGACGATGCCGAATGTCATAGCGATGCTGCTATTCAGAAACGTGGCGGTATCGATTGTGAATGTCTGTTGAATCCCAATCATCGCCGCGGTGTTGATCGCCATCGAAAGGCCGATCAACATCGTTCCAGGATTCGATACGCACAATCCGAACATCACGAGCGCCGGCACTAAAACGAGTGCCAAGGTCTCGAAATTATGCACGCAGGGCAGTATCGCAAATACATACAGCGCGGAGATGCCGATCGATACGGCCGCCCACTTTGCGAAGACAACGATGGATGGCACCGGATTATCCTGCGCCGCAAAGAGGTTTCCAGTAACGGCAGCCATCATGACCGCGACGCCGCCCTCAGGCCAGGAAAGCAGGATCCAGAAAGTAGAGCACAACCCGACGGTGACGAAGCTGACGGCCGCTGAAAGAAGAGCGAGACCGTGATCGTAATGCCGGGTCAGCGTCGCGCGATCAGTGACAGGATAAGAAAACGGCTTCAAAGGCTCCTCGGCACCTCTTCCGATACAGCGGATAACTTCGAGGCAATCGGCGCGAATGGCACCAAGATCACGCAGGCGCATGAGCAGGCTGAGTTCGACGAGATCGTGCCAGCTTCGATGGGTCTGCTTGGATTTGATGCGCGCTTCGACATCTTCTCGCAGACCATCGAATTCATTTAGATCGTCGGATTTTTCTGACGCGAGCAAAGCATCCATCCGTGAAACGAGGTGCTGAACCGCTGGCGAGGGACCGCCGAGCAATGACAATTCGCGGAGTCGATCGGCAATCGACGAAAGGATGGGCAGCAACATCAGCATGCGCGGCTGGATCTCGCGAATGCGGCGCGGAAGTTCGGGATGACCAGCTGTGTCGTAGGCGAGATGAGTTGCAAGATTTTCAATCTCGCCGAGGTCTCCGGCGAGCCGCAGGCGGTGTGCGTCTGCTTCCCGACCTGTTTTCATCTCCACGGCGTCGCGTGCACTGATGTCGGCGTTGCCGAGCCAAGCCCTGAGTCTCTCCGTAATGGCAGGTGCCACTGCGCGGGGAAATACGACGCTCGACACGACCGCAGCACATACAATGCCGACGATGATCTCCTCCGTTCGGGACAATGCGACGTCGAAGATCGTGCCCGGCGCATTGACCGTCGGAAAGCCAATGAGCGCGGCGGTATATCCGGCCAGCATGAAGATATAGCTTCTGGGGGTGCGGTCGAGCAGAGACATATAAAGGCAGACCGCCGACCAAAGAGCCATCGCAATGACAAGGAGAACCGGTGCATTCGCGAGATTGGGAACCATCAGGACGGCCGCGGCGGCGCCGATCAATGTTCCGATGACGCGGAAGATGGCTTTTGAGCGCGTCGCACCGGAAAGCGGATTTGACGCGATATACACGGTCGCAAGAGCCCAGTATGGATTGGCGAGCGGAAGCCAAAGACTGATGAGGAGGGCCAGCAGGCCCGCCACGCATGTCTTTAGCGCAAAGATCCACTGCTGCAGTGACGGAAAGGCCATTGCACATCCTGTATTCGGGCGAATGCACCGCTGCTGAGCACGAAAGAAGATTGGAACTTGAACTTGCCCTCGACGAGGTATAAATGACCGCATAGTCATTTTTGTCAAGATGCGCGTCTTGCGCAGGAAATGCACTGCACGCATGGGTCACCTTCGGAAAGCGGGGGTGTCGGTTGAAATACGGCTCTGCAAAGCGTCATGCAAAAAGCACCCCAATCCGCAGGCAAACGCTCAATTGTCCGTACGCAGTCCATCAAGCGTACACGCGGGACGAGCCCCGAAAAAACCGCTCAGACACGGCAGAGCATCGTCGACGCGGCATTGGCGGAATTTCTCGAAAACGGTTTTGCGAACACCACAGTTGAAAGCGTGGCAAAGCGCGCAGGTGTCGCCAAGGGGCTGATCTACCGCTACTTCATCGGCAAGGAGGCGCTTTTCTCAGCCGTTGTGCAGCAGGAAATCGTCAATGCTCACCTCGATGTCGATGATGCAAAGCGCAGACCGGATGAAAGCGTAGAAAATTTTTTGCGGCGAACGCTTGTCGCTTCCATTTATGATATCGAGAAGAAAAGTCGGGCCGACATCGCGCGCATGGTCATTGCCGAAGGGGCACGTTTCCCAGCCATTGCCGAGATTTACCGTCGCGACGTCATCGATCCGCTCTTGCAGAAGGTGAAGCGATTGGCGGCCGCTGCCCGTAAATCCGGGGAGCTGCGCGACGACCGCATCATCAAGCACCCACACCTGCTATTGGCGCCGATCTGGGCCGGCATCGTCATTAACAAGTTTCTGGACAGAGAGCATCCGATCAATATCGGAGAGCTGTTTGAAGTCCAGATCGACACGCTTTTTTCGAAAGGCGGGCATGAAGCCTAAAGGGTCCGGCGTGGAAATGCTGGTCGGATGGTGCGGCCGCCCAATCGATACGGCACAAGAATTTCACGCCGCGCTGTGTTAAGAGCTGGACGCGATCTCGTATCGGTCTTGAAAAAAATCAGATGATGAAGGGAAGGAAATCCACATGATCAAAGTCAGTGTCATGTATCCGAACGCGACGAACGCTCGGTTCGATCACGCTTACTATCGCGACAAACATATGCCCATGGTCAAAGAGAAGATGGGCGATAGCTGCAAATATTATACCGTCGACAAGGGCATTGCGGGCGGCGCGCCTGGTACGCCGCCAACCTACATCGGCATGTGCCACATCTTCTGCGACTCCGTAGAGGCATTTCAAAAGGGCTTCAATCCTCACGCCGCGGAAATTTTGGCAGATATCAAAAATTACACCGATCTGACGCCCGTCATCCAGATCAGCGATGTCGTTGTCGGATGAGCAGCTACGCGTCGGCCCTTCAGGAATAGCTCCAGTCAGTAACGGTTCCTGACGCTGTCGGAAAGGGAGTCAGGCAGCCAGGAGCTGTTCTGGGGAGGCGAGGTCGGTTGGAAGAGCGGCGTACTCGATGCCTGTGGCTGCTGTGCAGACGTTGCAGGTTGTGAAGACGCAGCCGGCGGCGGCGCTCCTAGAAAAAACAGTATGGGCGGCGGCGGCAGATTTGGCTGCCCTTGCGGGGTTGCGGCCGGTGCAGCCGCCGCTGCCATTTGATTTGCAGGCGGCCCTCGTTTTCGTTGGGCAAGCACTTTTCTACGCTTTTCCGGCTTCGCTTTCTGCGGCTGAGTTGCCCGATCAGTTGAAGGGTCAGTCGCGGCGACTTGCGGTCCTTCGTCCAGAAGCGGAGAAACCGAAAGCTCGGAAATGAAGGAACTTGCGGGAGTTTCGGGTAGATCCGCAGGTTGATACCTTTGACTGTCGAACGGCAGCCCCCACTCCCGATCATCCACGGCGATCGCTGGCGCTGTCACAGCGTTCGCGCTCTCCGCGATTTCATTTTTCGGCTCGAACCTCTGCGTCTGTGGAGGAGTCGAGGGCGCAGAACCGGGAGCGTTTGCTGCGACAGCCTTGGGATCCTCGAAATCGGCCTTAATCGCACTTGCAACCAGTCCGTCACGTAATCCCTGAGCAAATGCCAAACGCTCTTCGAGATTGAATTCCGGGACTCTGATCGGCGCGGCCGCTTTGGTGACCCGCGTTTTGACGGAATGAGGCCGTTCGCTGGGCATCATAAGAAACAGGAGCGGAAGTAAGAAAATGACAAGGGCAATCCGCGCTACACCCTCGTGAGCCGCCGATTTCGTCCAAAGAAAGTCGGGCTCTGGAGCCGGCCGCGACAGAAAAAGCAACCGATCTTTCGCGGCGACATAGTGGGCCGCGAGCGCCGCGCCGATTTGTTTGGATGGAAGTGAAAAACGGCCTTTTTCACTTTCATCCAAATCAGAAGAGGCTTCATGCTTGTGAAGCATACGGTCGGGCTCAGCGAGAAAAACGGGCAAATCGTCCGCGAACGAATCAATAGTGCTTCGCCGTAGTGATCGCAGGCGGCGCGATTCTCGCGCACGCTGCATTCCGCCAACTTCGAAACGATCTTTATCTTCGGCGATCACGATCAATGCATTCCCATTGAAGCAAAATGCTCAATTGGCGAGTAAATTATGAGAAAATGCGAAGCTCTCGCGAAGCCCTAAACTAACGAAATAAGCTGTGCAGGCGAAACGCCTTCCAAAGTTGAAATTTGGTTGTCGAGTGTCCGCCAACGATCATTATCCTGAGTCATACAACACGATCGGGTTTTCACACTCACAAATCTCGAGGCGGAATTCCGCTTGAACCGAATAAAGTTAATTTGGCTCGCGGCAATAAGATGTATTCAGACAGTCAGTATTAAGAATGTTAACGGCGGCGGGCCTCAGCACTGGCGCCGCCTGCGCCGTAGAGCAGAATCTCTGAAATGAAGACGTCGCTGCTTTGATTGGCGGAGGTCTCAATCTCCACAGCTCAATGCTGGAGATTGAACTTGCCGCCAAAAATGCAATTGACGATCCACGCGATCGCCGGCAAGAACTGCAATCACAGGCTGCAGCGATTCAGATAATCAGAACGCGCGACCTCGACTGCGAGGCAGGTGAAGCGATTCACCTGCAGTTCGGTAGATTTTCTACCTTGCTAGATTGATGTCGCGGCGCCCATGCCTACGCGGCTGCACCGAAACAATCGAACT
>CAYYDL010000841.1:0-3855 GCA_964470545.1 uncultured Hyphomicrobium sp.
CGCGGGCTTTATCCTGCGTTTCCCAGGTGAAGCCTTCGCCCATCGTGTGCCACGAGACCTGCTCGCCGAAGCGTTCGAGCGCATCGCGTTCGCCCGTTCGCCAGGCCCCCTTGATGAACTGCACGACGCCAACGCGCCAGCCGTGTCCGAGCGCCCGCAAGACGAGCCCGAACGCGGCCGTGGATTTGCCCTTGCCGGGGCCGGTGTGAACAAGAAGCACGCCTTTCTCGATCGACTTCGAAGCCACCTCGGCGTCTTGCACGGCCTTACGCTTCGCCATCTTGGCTTTGTGGCGCTCTGCTTCGGCAACGGTTTGATCGGTCACGGTTTAGCCTTTCAAGGTCAGTGGCAGGCCGGCGGCGACGAAGATGACCTTGTCTGCTGCGGCTGCGATTTTTTGATTGAGGCGCCCGGCTTCGTCGCGAAACGCGCGTGCGAGTGCGTTTTCCGGTACGATGCCGAGACCGACCTCATTCGAGACCATGACACAGGGAGCGACCCTTTTCGCGATAGCTGACAGCAACGCGTCCGTGGCATCGGAAACTGGGCGACCTGCGTGCATCAGGTTGGATGTCCAGAGTGTCAGGCAATCGACCAGTGTCGGCAGTTCGGCCGTGCGGTTCGCCAATGTATCGGCAAGTTCGAGCGGCGTTTCGTGATCCATCCACCCGGCGCTCCGGCGTCTTTTGTGATGCCTGATCCGCTCGCGCATCTCGTCGTCGTAGGCTTCCGCGGTTGCAACATAGGCCCACGGTCCGGGGATGGCTGTCAAAAGCCGCTCGGCATAGGCGCTTTTGCCGGAGCGCGCGCCGCCGAGAACGAGAGTCAGCTGCGGTAGGGTCGGTGTGGCCATTATGGACTTTCAGACGCCCGGCAAAGGCTTGCATGGTGATTGACGAAGGCTATGGGGTCACTTATCGATTGGGACGACGGTCCCTCGCAAGAGGGTTCAAAGGGAATGCGGTATTTACTCCGCAGCTGCCCCCGCAACTGTAGGCGGTGAGCACAGGCGAAAAAGCCACTGGGCGCAGGCCCGGGAAGGTCGCCGGGTGCGAAGACCCGTGAGCCAGGAGACCTGCCGTCGTCCGAAACTACCAACCGTCGCCGGTGGGGCGAGAAAGGTTAAGATGCATCTCAGATCATCCGGCGCGCCGCGGTGCGCATTCGTCCGGCCCTCTCGAAATCAAGCTTATACTGGGGGCGGCCAATGAGCGCGCGCAAAGTTCCCGTCACGATCGTCACCGGGTTTCTGGGTGCGGGCAAGACAACGCTCGTGCGCCATACGCTTGAGAATGCCGAAGGGCGTCGCTTAGCGCTGATCGTCAACGAATTTGGCGATGTTGGGGTCGATGGGACAATCCTGCGCTCCTGCGGTATCGAGAATTGCCCGGACGAAAACATCATCGAGCTGACGAACGGCTGTCTGTGCTGCACGGTCGCCGATGATTTCGTTCCAACGCTCGAAGCTCTGCTCGCGCGCGACCCGGCGCCGGATCACTTCATCATCGAGACGTCGGGGCTTGCTTTGCCGAAGCCCTTGGTCAAGGCTTTCGAATGGCCGGATATCCGCAACCGCGTGACAGTCGATGGCGTCGTTACCGTCGTAGACGGACCGGCGGTACGCGCAGGCCGGTTTGCCGATGATCCGGAAAAGGTCGCGGCGCAGCGCGAGGCCGATCCTTCCGTCGATCACGAGAATCCGCTGGAGGAGGTTTACGAGGATCAGCTACTCTGCGCCGACCTTGTCGTGCTCAACAAGACGGATCTGCTTTCCGCCGACGAAGCGGCTTTGATCTCAGAGGAGATCAGAAGCAATGTTCCGCGGGCCATCAAAATCGTGGCGACGCGCGAGGGGAGGGTTCCTGCAGACGTGCTGCTCGGTCTCTCGGCGGCGGCGGAAAACGATCTGGCGGCGCGGCCGTCCCACCATGACAACGAGCCTGAGCACGATCACGATGATTTCGAGACGTTCATTGTCGAGGTGCCCGAACTTTCTTCCCCTGACGATCTCGCGTCGCGTGCCAAGGCCATTGCCGACGATCATGATGTGCTGCGCGTGAAGGGCTTCGCGGCCATCGACGGCAAGCCAATGCGATTGCTTTTGCAAGGTGTCGGCGCGCGGATCGATGCGCGTTACGAACGTGCGTGGCGCCCAGGCGAGCCGCGGGTCGGCAAGCTCGTCGTCATCGGGCAGAAAGGTCTCGATCGTGAAGGCATCATTCGGACACTGACGGGCGTGGCCTGATGCATATCGTCGTTCGCGAGAGCCGCGATCTGGATGAGGCCGCAGTGCCTCAGGACCTCGGACTCGCGCCTGCGGATATCGTCTTCCTGTCGTTCTCGGATTCCGATCTCGCGATGGCTGCGGCTGCTTTTCGGGGCGTTGAGGGTGTGCGGCCGAGCGTCAGGATCGCCAATCTCAACGCGCTGCGTCATCCGATGTCTGTCGATCTTTTCGCGGATACGACGCTGAAAGGTACGAAGGCCGTCATGGTCCGTCTGCTCGGCGGGCTGGACTATTGGCGCTATGGCGGCGAGCAGTTGGGGAAGCGCTGCCGCGAGCTTGGCGTTACGCTTGCCATCGTGCCGGGTGATGGCCGACCGGATATCCGGCTTTCGGCGCTGTCGACGCTTGATTCCAAAGACCTTGCAGGGCTCGAAGCTCTTCTCGATTCGGGTGGCGTTGCGAACACGCGCGTGGCGATGGAGGCGGTGCTCGGGAAGCGCGGCGGCGATGGCGCCATTCCAGAGCCAAGGGAGATTCCGAGCTTCGGAATTTATCGGGCGAGCGAGGTTGCGTGCGCCGATCTCGGGACGGCCCTCGTCGTCTTCTATCGTTCGCACCTCCTCGCAGGAGATGTCGCGCCCATCGATGCATTGATGGATGCGCTGGAAGCGCGCGGAATGGCTGTGACGGCGATATACGTTCCGAGTCTCAAGACCTCGGACGCAGGCCCGTGGCTACAAAATGAACTTCGGCGGATCGGTCCGAGCATCATCGTCAATGCGACGGCCTTCGCTGCGCGCGACGGGGCGGAGGGATCACCGCTCGATGTCGCCGATTGTCCGGTGCTGCAAGTGGCCTTCGCCAATTCCTCTTTCGTGTTGTGGGAAAAGTCGCAGCGTGGTGTCAGTGCGGCTGATCTCGCGATGCATGTTGTGCTGCCGGAGCTTGACGGGCGGTTGTTTGCGGGCGTCGTCTCGTTCAAGGAGAAGGACGAGCTTGGGGTCGACATCGGCGTGTCGCTGTTGCGGCATGTTCCGTTTGCTTCGAGCGTCGCTCATGTCGCCGACCTTGCTTCCCGATGGGCTAAGCTCCGGAGCGCTTCGCGCAGTGATCTTCGCATCGGCTTACTGCTTTCCACCTATCCGGGGCGCCCAGATCAGATTGCGCACGCCGTCGGGCTCGATGGTCTTGAGAGCGCGTGCAAGATTGCTGATCGCCTGGGCAAAGAAGGTTTCGATGTTCGTGACTGTCCCTCGGGCTCACCCGAGCTTGTAAGCCGTTTGGAGCCGACGCACGCACTATCGTGGCCGCTTGCCGCCTATCGGGCCGCCTTTGAGACGCTGCCACAGACATTTCGTGATCAGGTCGCCGGCGCTTGGGGCGAGGCTGAAGACGATGACGCTTTCGTCGATGGCGCTTTTCCATTTCGCGTGGCGTCGTGTGGAAATCTCATAATCGGACTGCAGCCGGAGCGTGGGGAAGCGCTTGATCGCAAGGCGCAGTATCATGATCCGAGTACGCCACCACGACACAGCTATGTCGCGTTTTATCTTTGGCTGAGGCACGTCGCGAAGATCGATGCACTAATTCATCTCGGCGCGCACGGCACGCTCGAATGGTTGCCAGGA
>CAYYDL010000842.1:0-2408 GCA_964470545.1 uncultured Hyphomicrobium sp.
CGAGCGAGAAAAGCCGCACTGCCACCGCAGCGGTCATCGGCACGGTGCCGGCCAGAAACAGGCGCGGCAGTGTCGAAGCGAAGGTCATCCGGATCGCGAGCACGACCATCAGCGTCGCGAAAATGAAGACGTGAGAAGAAAAGGTCGCCGGTGAGTTGCCGTGATGGCCGTCCATCGAAATCCCGATGAGCGCGAAAGCGGCGAGTGCCAGACCATTGACGAGCTCGATACGATTGAAGTGGCGCCGCCACTGCCCGACATTGACTTCGGTTCTGGGGATCGAGAGCAGCCGCCGACACTGGTCCAGCATGTAGACGCGCGAGATCGATACTATTGCGATCCATGTCGTCGCCTCGGCGAAAGACGCCCAGAACATCGATGTGATGTAGAAGATGAAGCAAAGCGCCGGCATCGCGAAAGGCGCGCTTGTCTCGTTGCGCGCAAACATCGTGAGCAGCTCATATTCGAATTCCGGCTTATGTTCGGTGCCGTGCGTCAGCCGCTCGCGGAATGATTTGAGATCATCCTGAGGGCGAAGGTGCCGAACCGTTCCTGCCGATGGTGCAGCGGCGGCCGGTTCGACATTGTCGGCGTTGTCGTCCATTCCGCGAGCCGTTATTCCGATCGTGAGATTGCGCCGCCTCGTTCCGGGCGCAGCGCCGTAAAGTGGCGGCAATTCGTTAAAGCAAGCCTTAAGTGTTCCCGAACTGGTTGATGGAATGGCTGATGCAACTGAAGCGCGACCGCCGCAAAATTCGGCTCGGAAGCGGCTGGGGGCGGCGTAAGTGGTCCTCATACGTAAAGCTTGCTTTGATATTAACCTTTGCAGTCGCGATAATTTTTTCCGGTCACCGTTCGTGGCGGGGGCGCGCTCCCAGTGCGAACGAGCCGTTTCCGCCAACGATATTCGGACCCGCCGACCCGATCGATGGCGACAGCCTATGGGTCGGCCACGACGAGGTGCGCCTCAAGGGCATCGACGCGCCGGAATGGAAACAGCAGTGCGAACGCGCTGGCGGAGAACCTTGGAGATGTGGCGAGGCAGCGCGCGATGCGCTTGCCCGGCTGATTGGCAGCGATGATGTGAGCTGCACGATCAGAAAACGTGATGCCTATGGCAGAATGTTGGGGCATTGCCACGCCGGCGGACGCGATCTCAACGCGCAAATGGTCATTTCCGGCATGGCTGTTGCCTTTGGCGGCTACGGGAACGAGCAGGACAAGGCACGCTCCGAACGGCGCGGATTATGGGCAGGCGACTTTGAAGAGCCGCGCGATTGGCGGGCGATGCATGATTGGGAAGAGGCGAGGTGAGAGTGAACCGATGCACATCATAGAAACGCACGCTGCTCCGAGCCCGCGACGGGTCAATATTTTCCTGGCGGAGAAGGGTATCTCGGTGCCCCGCGAGGAAATCAACATGATGACTGACGATCTCAAAAGCGGCGATTTCGCGAAGCTCAACCCATGGCACCGCGTCCCGGTGCTGGTTCTCGACGATGGTCGCGCCATTTCCGAGACCGTCGCCATCTGTCGCTACTTCGAGGAGATCCAGCCCGATCCGCCGTTGTTCGGCGTCGGTCCCGTCGGCAAGGCCGAGGTCGAGATGTGGAACCGGCGCATCGAGCTTGGACTGCACAGCGCGGTCTTCAGCGCGTTCCGCCATCTTCATCCGAAGATGGCACACCTGGAGGTGCCGCAAGTCCCGGAATGGGGAGAAGCCAACAAACAGAAGATGCCTGCCGAACTGAAACGTCTCGATGAGCGCCTTTCCGAAAGCCGGTTCATTGCTGGAGATAACTATTCGATTGCCGACATTACGGCGCTGGTCGCAATCGATTTCATGAAGCCTGCCCGCCTCGGCACGCCGGACGCGTTTTCCAACGTCGTGCGCTGGCACGCAGAGGTCTCCGCGCGGCCGAGTGCAAAAGCCTGACGCGCCAAGCAAACTGCGGCGAAAGCCTTCGGTTGCAGATTGGAATTGGAAAAAAATACCAAATTGCGCGTTGACAACCGGGATGTGCCGGATAAGAATTTCCAAAAATGCCATAAACATAAAACATGTTTCCAATGTCCGAAGGGGGCGCCCTCGTATGCTCGACGAAATGGACGTCAAAATTCTGCGCATCCTCCAGCAGGATTGCACACGCCCCGTAGCTGAGATCGGCAAAGAAGTCGGCCTCTCGACGACGCCCTGCTGGCGCCGTGTTCAGAAGCTCGAAGAGTCGGGCGTCATTCAGCGCCGCGTCGCGATACTCGACGCGCAACAAGTGAACGCGGGCGTGATGGTCTTCGTTTCGATCAAAACGGATAAGCATTCGCTGCAATGGTTGGAAAAATTCCACTCGGCGGTCGCAGAGTTTCCCGAGGTCGTCGAATTTTACCGCATGTCGGGCGACATCGATTAT